>NZ_JAWXVZ010000016.1:0-71678 GCF_033843645.1 Nesiotobacter zosterae
GCGGGGCGCCCCCACCCGATCCCATCCCGAACTCGGAAGTGAAACGCCCCTGCGCCAATGGTACTTCGTCTCAAGACGCGGGAGAGTAGGGCGCCGCCGGGCATGATAACAACAATCAAAAACTCTCCAACTGTCCAAGCCAATCAGCTTGAACACACGAAAAGGCCCAACCACGGGCCTTTTCGTGTCTCTTGATACACGAAACTAAAAGTTTGTCGCGGTGGAACAGCCCCGCATCGCCCGCAAGGCCACTGGCCTGAGGACGGGCAAACCAAAAAAGGACCGGGCAACGCCAACGCCCGGCTGGGCACCACAAAAGCCCAAAACACAAGTTTATCGCGGGGTGGAGCAGCCCGGTAGCTCGTCAGGCTCATAACCTGAAGGTCGTAGGTTCAAATCCTACCCCCGCAACCAAATTTAAACCCGCTAACTCATCGAGTTGGCGGGTTTTTCCGTTCTACGGTCAGGTTCACAGATGCGTCTTCTGCAGTGCGCATGCGGGAAGCGACCTGACCTCGGCTACCACAAAAGCCCCAAGGGCCCCGCATCACACGGGGCCTGTGGTTCTTGTCATTCCGTCTGGGTTTAGGCGTTTACGCCTTTCATACCTTCTTCGGTATAGCGATCGCCATAAACCTTCAGTGAGGCCAATTTGGCATCAAAACTCTGCAGATCAGCGGGGCTAAGGGTTACGTCAGCTGCAGCGGCATTCTCTTCAAGATATCTTAGGCGCTTCGTGCCCGGGATGGGAACGATATGTTCTCCCTTGGCAAGCAGCCAGGCAATGCAGAATTGGGCGGGGCTGCAGTTCACTTGGTCTGCGCTAGCGATTACCAAGTCACGGATTTTCTGGTTGTGGCTTAGTGCTTCCTCGGAGAATCTGGGGAGACCCGCACGGAAGTCGCCGCTGTCAAATTGCTGCGTATTGATGACTGTGCCGGTTAAGTAGCCTCGACCGAGCGGGGAATAGGGCACAAACCCAATACCAAGTTCTTCGCAGGTGGGAAGGATTTCTTCTTCCACGTCGCGTGTCCATATGGAGTACTCGGTTTGGATGGCGGTCATGGGATAGACTGCATGGGCGCGGCGTATAGTCGATGCGTTCACTTCGCATAGGCCGATATGGCTGATCTTACCCTCTTCGATCATCCGGGACATTTCGCCTACCGTTTCCTCGATTGGGTGGTCGGGGTTTACGCGGTGAATGTAATAGAGATCAATGTGATCGACGCCTAGCCGTTGCAGCGAGCCTTCAAGGCACTGGCGTGCATATTCTGGTGTGTTGTCAATGGTTCTGGCGTATTGGCCGGGTTTTCTGTTGATGCCAAATTTGCTGGCGATCTTCACTGGCGCCGTTGTTGCTCTTAAGAAGGTGCCCAGTAGTTCCTCATTGTGGTGGGGGCCGTACATGTCAGCGCTATCAAACAAGGTAATGCCAAGGTCTACCGCTCTGGCGAGAACCTCCAGAGATTCCTTGTCGTTGCGTTGGCCGTAAAATTCACTCATGCCCATGCAGCCGAGGCCCATGGATGAGACTTCCAATCCGTTTGCCAAGAGACGTGTTTTCATTGATTTTCCTCTTTCGTTTCTCCCATTGCTGGCATAAGTGTGTTTTGAAAAACAGACGCTGAATTGAAAACCTATTTTTCAAAAATGAGGGGCCTGATGCTGGTTTGGGATGATGCAAAGGCTTTTCTGGCGGTTGCTCGAAAAGGGCAGCTGAGCTCTGCTGCGCAGCACATGGGCCTTGGCATTGCAACGCTGTCCCGGCGGTTGGATCGGCTTGAGGGGGCGCTCGGGGTCAAATTGTTTCAGCGCCATCAGACCGGCTATTCGTTGACGAGTGATGGCGAAGAACTGCTTGAAAAAGCTGAGATGCTGGAAGGTGCAGCCCAGGCGTTTCAGGAGGGGGCTCAACACCAGGCGCAGGTCAGGGGGCGAGTGCGCCTTGCAACAGCGGAAAACTTTGCAAGCCATCTCATAATACCACGGCTCTCGCAGTTTGCGTCACAATATCCAAGTGTCACACTCGACATCGTGACCGAAATACGAACGGCTAACTTACATCGCCGCGACGCTGATCTGGCGCTTCGTCTCGTAAAACCAACCCGAGGAAACATAACGCTGCGGCGGTTAGGGACGCTTGGTTTTGGGCTTTATGCGGGCGGCGCTTTTGTCAATCAGGTATTGGAGAGGAAAAGCGCGCAGCCTCTCACAGAAATGCCTTGGATCTCTTGGGGGGAGGCCTATTCCGACTTGCCAGCTGCGGAGTGGGCCGAGCGGTATTTTGAAGGCGAGCCACGCTTGCTGGCTTCCTCTTTGGCGTCTCACGTCGCCGCCGCGCGGGCCGGGCTTGGCCTCGCGGTTCTGCCGCACTTTTTAGCTCACGGTGCTGGCCTTGTTTGCGTTGAACCAGATATCAGCGTATCGCAGCCAATTTACCTCGTTATTCATTCTGACCTCACGCAGACGCCGCGGGTGCGCGTGACAGCTGATTTTCTGGCTGAGTTGGTAGAAGAAAATCGCGATTGGCTCAGCCACCCAGTGGGGTGAGTGGCCGCATTCCAGCTCGCTTGTCATCTGGTTGCGGCCGTTGCGGATGCGTGTTTCCCCTAATATTAGGCGGCTCATTACAAGCGTAAGCTGCAGATATACCAGCTTTCAATGGCGCTTGGGGTGCTTATGGAATTGGGAGGTGGGAATGCATGGAAATCTGTTTATCTGGCTGGGTCTTGCTGTTGCCCTGAGCCTTGTCGCCACGAACATTATGGACTTCAGCGGCGTAGCCCGCGTGGGGCTTGTTGTGCTTCTTGGCATGCTTGCCGTCAAGAATTATGAGGGCAAATGGGACTAAGCCTGACGCAAAAACGGCGCGCCAATTTTTGACGCGCCGCTTGCAGGGGAACCAAAATCAGATCAAGCCGCGCGCACCTTTTGCAAGAAGGTCGCAATCTGTTGGCCAAGGTCTTCGGCCTGAGCTTTCACCACCTGTGATGCGGAAAGAACATTCCCTGCCGTTTGGCTGGTTTCGCTGGCTGAGGATGTGACGCTGGTCATGTTCTCTGCGACATCACGCGTGCCTGTTGCCGCCTGTTGAACATTCTCGCTGATCTCTGTGGTGGCAGAACCTTGTTGCTCTACTGCCGCAGCGATGGTCTGCGTGATCTCGTTCACATCGCTCATTGTCCGGGAAATGGCGCTGATCGCTTCCACCGCTTCTTTTGAAGAGTTCTGGATGCCAACAATCTGGCTTGAAATCTCCTCGGTTGCCTTGGAAGTCTGATTTGCAAGTTCTTTCACCTCAGCGGCAACAACTGCAAATCCTTTGCCAGCTTCGCCAGCGCGCGCTGCCTCAATGGTGGCATTGAGTGCCAAGAGGTTGGTCTGTTCGGCGATTGCCTGGATCAGGTTGACCACCTCACCAATGCGTTGGGCAGCAGAATCAAGGCTGGAAACCTTGTGGTTTGTGTCTTGCGTTGTGGCTGTGGCATTTGCGACCACGCCTTGGGTCTGACCAACCTGACGGCTGATTTCTTCGATCGAGGCCGCCAGTTCTTCTGCTGCAGAGGCAACTGTCTGAACGTTTGTCGAAGCCTCTTCCGAGGATGCAGCTGCGGTTGTTGCCCGCGCAGTGGTGTCTTCGGAAATGCCGGTCAGGACGCGGGCCGTTTGCTCCATGTCCATGGAGGTGGTGCCGACCGTTTGCAGGCTCTCCTGAATGTTGGCATCGAATTCCGCAATCAGCTGGTCGATGTACTTCTGACGGGCCTGGCGTGCTTCCTGCTCTTGTTCGGATTCACTTTGTAGCTTCTTCCGTTCAACAGCATTTTCGACAAAGACCTCAAGGGCCTGAGCCATTTGGCCGATTTCATCCTTGCGTTCGGTATAGTCTACCTCTGTGTCGACATCGCCTTCAGTCAGCCCATGCATGCGCTTGGTCAGGTGCATAACTGGTTTTGCGATAGAGCTGCCGATAAACCACATAATGGCAATACCGATAGCAATGCAGAGCAAGGCGGTGAAGATTGCAGTGTTGCGGGTCTCGTTGGCAACAGCCAGCAGCTCCGCTTCATCCACGGCAATGATGGCGTACCAAGCGCCGTTGGTTTCGGCCACCTGGAAGGGGCGTACCACCACCTTTTGTCCATTGTGCTCAATGATCTTGGGCTGAGAGGTCACGCCGGAAATCAATGACTTTGTATCTGCATCAATCTCTTGCCCGAGAACGCTGGTGTCCGTGTTGGCGACCCAAAGGCCTGTCTTGTCGACGAGCCCCACGTAGCCTGTTTCGAACTTGCGGCTATCCTTGATCATTTGGGAGAGATCATTGAGGAACACATCAATGGTGATTGCCCCGATGGCCGCATTCTGAGGATTGTACATCGGTGTGGTTACAGAAACCGCCAACACGGTTTCACCAGCAACCTCAAAGGTGTAAGGCGCTGTAATGATGTCTTGACGCGCGTTGACGGCGGCGTAATACCAGTTGTCCGCAGCGCCATTTTCCATCTTCGCGTGGCGCCACTCGACGGCCCCGCCATTGCGGTAAAAGTAGGGATTGAACTGACCATTGTGGTTAGAGTAACCGTCCCCACGGTGGTCGCTGTCTTTGCCGACAACATCCGGCTGGAACACAGGCGTTACACCCGACAGGCCTTCGTTTTCCGCAAGGAAGTCGCGGGTAACATTACCAAGAGCTTCACGGGTAACGTCTGAGTAGAGGAGAATCTTTTCATAGGCATCAGACAGGTTGCCCGCTGCCTGAAGTGCGACGCCAACTTCCTGATTGGCTCGAATTGCCTGGACCTCAGAGTCCTCAAGCAAGATCTTCTCACCCTCATGATGAGCCATGGTCGATAGCAGCATCGTAATAACGATGATGAGGGCGGCAAAGCCCACAACGGTTACCGCCGTTGACGCGGTAAAAATGCGAAGACGTAGTGACATGGTGCCCCGTACCAGATCTCTGAAATTGACTGACTAAAATTGCTTATGTGACAAGAATTAATCTGAACTTAATTCAGCTATCGACTGCCGTGTCTGACTTCGGGTTTTCGTGTTGTCCGCTCTACTTAACTGTAATGAAACCGGTATTTTTTAATCCGGACTCTCAATGCGTACTGGCGCAAGGAGGGGTTGGAAAATGTCTCTAGAAATATTGTTGCCAGAAAATATCTTGTATTATTAGAGAGTTATTCGAATTGGCGCGATTGCGGCTGTTTTCGGTCGCGGGTAAGCTGCTCTTGAGAGCATCTTTTGGTTGCAGGCGGCGGCGGGTTTCGAGGCCTCAAAACAATTTGATGAATTTTTTTTGACAATTAGGTCCGTTTTGTTGCTGCATATAAAAATGCCGGCGCATTTGTGATGCGCCGGCATTTTTCGAGCGGGGTGATTTGGGTCTAGGCGTTGCGAACGCTCTGCAGGAAAGTGGCAATGTTATCCTGCAAATTGTCGGCTTGAGTCTTCAATGTCTCAGAAGCTGACAGTACTTGGGAAGCAGTAGCGCTTGTCTCTGTGGCAGAGACCGTGACGCCGGACATGTTTTCCGCAACATTGCGGGTGCCCGCCGCGGCTTGCTGAACGTTTTCACTGATTTCCGTTGTAGCTGCGCCTTGTTGCTCAACTGCGGCCGCAATCGTCTGGGTGATGTCATTGACGTCGCCCATTGTCTTGGAGATCGCGCCAATCGCCTCCACGGCTTCTCGCGATGAGTTCTGAATGCCAACGATTTGGCTGGAGATCTCTTCGGTTGCCTTAGAGGTTTGATTTGCCAGCTCTTTTACTTCTGCGGCCACCACGGCAAAGCCCTTGCCTGCCTCACCCGCGCGAGCGGCTTCGATGGTCGCGTTAAGCGCGAGAAGGTTGGTTTGTTCGGCAATGGCCTGAATCAGGGTTACCACTTCGCCGATGCGCTGCGCCGCGGCATCAAGACTCTCAACCTTCTCGTTGGTGTTCTTGGTGGTCGCGGTTGCATTGGTGACAACGCCCTGTGTGTGGCCAACCTGACGGCTGATTTCCTCAATGGATGCAGCAAGTTCTTCTGCAGCTGAGGCGACCGTCTGCACATTGGAGGAGGCCTCCTCCGCCGAGGCGGCTGCCGTGGTCGAGCGGGAGGTGGTGCTTTCCGCAATGCCCGCCAACACCTTTGCGGTTTCTTCCAGATCAACAGAGTTTGAAGAAACAGTGCGCAGGCTCTCTTGAATGCTTGCATCGAAGTCGCTGATCAGCTGATCAATCAGTTTCTGGCGCTGGAGGCGTGCTTCTTGCTCCTGCTCAGATTCCGTTTGCAGCTGCTTGCGTTCGATCGCGTTGGCAACGAACACCTTAAGTGCTTGCGCCATCTGGCCAATTTCGTCAGAGCGCTCAGTGTACTGGACAGGCGTGTCGGTGTCGCCCTCCGTCAGCGCATTCATGCGTTCCGTGGTTCTCATCACCGGCTTAGCGATGGATGTCCCCACCAACCACATGATGCCCGTGCCCATCACAAGGCAGAGCAGCGCGGTAATGATGGCCGAGTTACGGGTGCTGTTTGCTGAAGCCAGTAGTTCGGCTTCTTCAACAGCAACGACCGCGTACCAGGTTTGGTTGGTGCCGCGGATCTTGAAGGGGCGGATCGCTACCTGCTGTCCCTCGACCTCGAACACGCGCACGCTGTCATTTGTTCTTTCAATCAATGACTTAAGGTCATCTGGTACGGCTTTGGTCAACTGCTCAGGGTCGCTATAAACCGCCCAGGTAAAGCTGCTGCTGACAATGCCAACATAGCCCGTTTCAAAACGGCGGTTGCTTTCCACCTTTTCCAGGAGGTCATTCAAGAACACGTCGCCCACGACGCCGCCAATTGCTTGGCCCTTGGCGTTGAACATTGGCACGGTAGCGGATACCGCGAGCACAGTTTCTCCAGCAACATCAAAGCTGTAAGGCGCTGTCACGAAGTCTGAGCGCTCGGTGATGGCGGGTGTGTACCAGCTGCCCGGGTCGTTGAGCATGCCAGCAAGGCGCCAGTCGATTTGACCGTCGTTACGGAAAAAGTACGGCTCAAATTGTCCCAACTCGTTGGAATAACTCTTGTTTTTGAAGTCTGCATCGTTGCCGAGTGCATTGGGTTCAAAGATTACGGAGACGCCGGTCAAGCTTGGGTTGCTGGAAAGCAAACCACGGGCGATCTCAGCGATCTCATCACGTGTAACATCCGTGAACTTTAGCTGGTTCTCGAAAACGTCCGCAAAGCTGATGGCAGCCCCGTGTACCTTGTCGAGTTCTTCCGTTGTCTGAAGGGACATAACCGCAGTGTTTTCAACGAGAAGCTCTTCGCCTGTCTCGTTTGCGTTCTGACCCATCAGCATGGTGACTACAGTAATCAGTGCAATAAAGCCGACGATGAAAACGGCGTTTGCAGCTGTAAAAATTCGGAGTCGCAGTGACATTTTGCCCTCGATGCCTTGCAAGTACATCACCCGGTAGGGCAGAGACCTACTGCACCCACCAAAGCATGAATCTGGCTAAATCACACGGAGCAGCATACTTCAGCTTCCGGTTGCTTTAGCGCCCTTGTCAGAAATACCCCATCTGACATTGTGCCAAGCTTAAGGCCCAGAAAATTGCCAAAAAGTGAATTTTCGAACTCGTTCGTATTATATATTACCGGCTACGCCCAGTTGAACTTGGTTCGACAAAATACGGATTTATTCCCGCGTCTTTGACTGAACTGCATTCAATTGTGCTCGGGCAAAGAAAAACGGCCCCAGTTGCCTGAGGCCGTTTGCGTCGGTTTGAATGAAACCGGGATTTTATGCGCTGCGAACGTTGGTCAGGAACGTTGCGATGTTGTCCTGCAGGTGATCGGCCTGAGACTTGAGCGTTTCGGAGGCCGAGAGCACCTGAGATGCCGTTGCGCTGGTCTCGCTTGCTGAGGCTGTCACGCCGGACATGTTCTCTGCAACGTCTCTTGTTCCAGCAGCGGCCTGCTGAACGTTCTCACTGATCTCAGTGGTCGCGGCCCCCTGTTGTTCAACAGCAGCTGCGATGGTCTGGGTAATCTCGTTGACGTCGTTCATTGTCTTGGAGATGGCGCCGATTGCATCCACTGCTTCACGAGAGGAACTCTGAATGCCGATGATCTGAGAGGAGATCTCTTCCGTTGCCTTCGAGGTCTGGGTCGCAAGCTCCTTCACTTCGGCTGCTACAACCGCGAAGCCCTTGCCTGCTTCACCGGCTCGTGCTGCCTCGATGGTGGCATTCAGGGCGAGCAGGTTGGTCTGTTCAGCAATGGCCTGAATGAGAGTGACCACTTCACCAATTCGTTGCGCAGCGGCATCCAGGCTTTCCACCTTGTCGTTTGTTGACTGGGTGGTGCTGGTTGCATTGGCAACTACGTTCTGGGTGTGACCAACCTGACGGCTGATCTCTTCAATTGACGCCGCCAGTTCTTCGGCCGCGGAGGCAACCGTCTGAACGTTGGTGGACGCTTCTTCGGAGGAGGCAGCAGCCGTGGTGGAACGGGATGTCGTGCTTTCAGCAATGCCAGCCAACACTTTGGCCGTGTCTTCAAGCTCCAGAGAGTTGGTGGAAACGCTGCGCAGGCTCTCTTGAACGCTGGCGTCAAACTCCGAGATGAGCTGGTCGATGACCCTCTGGCGCATCTGACGCGCTTCCTGTTCCTTTTCAGATTCCGTTTGCAGTTTGGCGCGCTCAAGGGCGTTTTCAACGAATACTTCAAGCGCTTGCGCCATCTGACCGATCTCGTCACTACGGTCGGTGTAGTCAACCGGTGTGTCCGTGTCGCCTTCGGTGAGGGCGTTCATCCGGTCCGTGGTGCGCATGATTGGCTTGGCAATAGAGGAGCCGACCAGCCACATGATAACCGTGCCGATGACCACACAGAAAATGGCGGCAAGGATGGCCCAGTTCCGGGTGCTGTATGCGGTTGCCAGCAACTCTGCCTTGTCAACGGAAACGATCGCATACCATTTGTGGTCTGTTCCCAGAAGATCGAACGGGCGAACGGCAATCTTGTGGTCGCCCACGTCCACAACAGTCGCCGTGTTGGCGGCCTGCGCCATCAGATCCTTGATCTCGGCGTTGACCGGCGCTGCGATCAACTCACGATCGGTGTTGGCGATCCACATACCGTTGTCGTTGGCGATGCCCACATACCCGGTTTCAAACTTGCGAGATGCGTCGACTTTTTCAACCAGTTGATTGAGGAATACATCTACGACGATACCGCCAATCGGTTTGTCCGACTTGTCGTACATTGGTGTGGTTGCCGAAACTGCCACAACCATTTCGCCGCCAACGTCGAAGGTATACGGGTCGGTGACAATGTTTTTGGAGTTGTTGACGGCAGCGTAGTACCAGGTTTCTGGTGAATCCGTCAGCATGCCTGCCAAGCGCCAATCGATCTTGCCATTGGCCCGAAAGAAGTATGGCTCGAACTGGCCAAGCGCGTTGGAGTAGCCCACGCTCTTGTTGTCAGCGTCTTGTCCAACTGTGTTCGGCTCCAGAACCGTTGTCACACCCGTCAGATGCGCATTCTCGTCAAGGAAGTCTCGGACGATTGCCGCGATCTCGTCGCGGGAAATGTCCGTGTGCTCAATGCTCTTTTCCAAGGCGTCTGAGAGGCTGGTAGCGGCAAGCTGCGACAAGGAGATCTCCTGTTCAGCGTGGTAGGCCTGGATGCTGGCGTTTTCCAGCAGCAGCTCTTTGCCGTTTTGTTGAGCCATATTTGACATCAGCACGCCGACGATGGTGATGAGTGCTATCAATCCGACAACAAGGATGAGGTTGGATGACGAGAAAATTTTGACTCGAAGAGACATGCGACTACCAAAAGCTCCGAATGATCATTGGGTTCAGCGGTAGGGCTTATGCCTTAATTGAGCCTTAATCTCCGTGCGCGCGTGACGGGTAAATCCGGGCCTGTTCTTCGCAGTTTTCTGCGTTTCCTTGCTGATCAAAGGAGTGCCGGATCAGCAGCGGTCTGCCGCGATGCGCTGCATTCTTGCAAATTTTACTAATATTCTTATGGGGTTATCCGAACCGCATTCGACTTGTTGACGCTCCGACTTTTGTTGAATGCTGGCTGGCGCTTCGGTGCAGTCTGCTGATTTGTGCATCCGTAATACTGCACAGGTAATTTGATGAATTTTTTTTGACATGCGGACGAACGCGTTCGAGCAAAAAGAAACCGGCTCCGCCAAGCGAAGCCGGTTCGGTTTTTCCAATGTGAGTCGCTTATCAGGCGCTGCGCACGTTGTTGAGGAACGTTGCGATGTTTTCCTGCAGACTGTCGGACTGGGCCTTCAGCGTTTCGGAAGCCGCAAGCACCTGGGCGGCTGTTGCACTTGTTTCGCTGGCAGAAGCCGTGACACCAGACATGTTTTCAGCGACGTCGCGGGTGCCCGTGGCCGCCTGCTGCACGTTTTCACTGATCTCCGTGGTGGCCGCGCCTTGTTGTTCAACCGCAGCGGCAATGGTCTGAGTGATGCTGTTGACGTCACCCATCGTTTTGGCAATGGCAGCAATGGCTTCCACAGCCTCCTTGGAGGAGTTCTGGATGCCGATGATCTGAGAGGAGATCTCCTCCGTTGCCTTGGAGGTCTGGGTTGCCAGCTCCTTGACTTCAGAGGCCACCACCGCAAAGCCCTTGCCTGCTTCACCAGCGCGGGCCGCCTCAATGGTTGCGTTGAGGGCGAGAAGGTTGGTCTGCTCAGCAATTGCCTGAATCAAGGTCACAACTTCGCCAATGCGCTGCGCGGCTGCGTCAAGGCTTGCGACTTTTTCGTTTGTGGTCTGGGTGGTGCTGGTTGCGTTTGAGACAACCCCTTGCGTGTGGCCAACCTGCCGGCTGATCTCTTCAATGGAAGTTGCCAGTTCTTCCGCCGCGGATGCCACCGTTTGGACATTGGCGGAAGCCTCTTCAGAGGACGCAGCTGCCGTTGTGGAGCGTGACGTGGTGCTCTCTGCAATACCAGTGAGAACCTTTGCGGTCTCTTCCAGCTCCAGTGAGTTGGAGGAAACCGTGCGCAAGCTTTCCTGAATGCAGGCGTCAAAGTCGGAGATGAGCTGGTCGATGAGCTTTTGCCGTGCGAGGCGCGCTTCCTGCTCTTGCTCGGACTCGGCTTGCAACGCTTCCCGTTCGATGGCGTTCTCCACGAAGACCTCAAGGGCCATTGCCATCTGGCCGATTTCGTCTTTGCGCTCGATGTACTGCACCGGCGTTGTGGTGTCGCCTTGGGTCAGTGCGTTCATGCGCTCAGTGGTGCGAACAACCGGCTTGGCAATGGACGTGCCCACAAGCCACATGACAACTGTGCCGACCGCCAAACACAAGAAGGCGACCAGAATGGCGGTGTTGCGGGTGCTGGTGGCGTGCTCAAGAAGCTCTGCATTGTCAACGGCAACGATGGAGTACCATTTCTCGTGTGTGCCCCGTAGAACAAACGGCTTTACGACAAGTTTCCAGTCGCCATGTTCGAAAACGCGCTCGCTTTCTGAGGTCTGGCCTACGAGATCCAATATGTCGTCTGGTGCTTTCTGGCCAAGGCGTGCCTCATCGCTGTTTGCTGCATACACACCGTTGCTGCTGAGAATGCCGACATAGCCAGTTTCAAAACGGCGGGCGCCTTCATAAGCCGCGGCAAGGCGGTCCAGATAAATGTCTGTTGCAATCACACCCATTGGTTTGTTCGAGGCGTCAAAGATTGGTGTGGATGCCGTTACCGCGCGAATGGTCTTGCCGCCAGCTTCAAAGCTGTACGGGTGGGTGACCACATCATCGCCGCTGCGTAGCGCTGCGCCATACCAGGCATCGGAGTTTGCATCGGTTGCGTTCACTTCTCGCCAGCTGATGCCTTGCGGGCCACGAGCAAAAGCGAGGCTGAAGCGACCGTTTGCATTGGAAAATCCCTGGCCCTGATTTGCCTTGTCTGCGCCCAGCCGGTCTGGTTCCAGCACAACAAGAAAGCCGTTCAGATCCTTGTTGTCATCAAAGTAGTCGCGCGCGGCTTTGGCCAGCAGATCTCTGCTCAGTTCGGTGTGTGCCGCGAACTTGCTTACGGTGTCTGCGAAGCTTGCGGTTTTGAGCTGTGCGTTTTCGAAGATTGCCTGCGCCTGATAGGTCTGTGACGCGGCATTTTCCAAGATTAGCTCTTCGCCAGACTGATCAGCGTTTTGCGCGATCAAAACCGTGACAACCGAAATAAGAGCGACGAAACCTACAATGAACACGGCGTTCGCTGCAGAGAAAATTCTGAGGCTGAGAGACATACACATCACCTGAATGGGTTGATTGGCGCAATCTGCGCTTCAGGCGCTATATCCGCTTCAAATGTTAAGTGAAGATGAACTCGCTTTGATAAGGAAGTAGAGAAGAAAATATATCATCTCTGTTGGGCAATGGAGAATGGAAATAATCGATTTTTCCGCTGAAACTTGCGCGAGGCTTGCCAAATATTCAAGTATACGGATCTTTATATTTCACGCCGGTGTGATTTGCGACTCGATTTGCTTTATTAGCTGGCTTCTTGGGTCTGTTGTTTTAAAATGCAGTGTAAAATGGCACGTTAAAAGGGCTGGCTTCCAGTGGAAAACCAGCCCTCAGGTGTGCTTGAACTGTGCAGCTGCGGTCAGGCGCTGCGGACGTTGTGCAGGAAGCTGGCGATGTTGTCCTGAAGGTTGTCTGCCTGTGCCATGAGGGCTTCAGAGGCTGAAAGAACCTGCGCGGCTGTTGCGCTCGTTTCACTGGCAGATGCCGTGACGCCGGACATGTTTTCCGCTACGTCGCGGGTGCCGGTGGCTGCCTGCTGCACGTTTTCGCTGATCTCCGTTGTGGCCGCGCCTTGTTGCTCCACTGCTGCAGCAATGGACTGAGTGATGTTGTTGACATCGCCCATCGTCTTGGCAATGGCACCAATGGCTTCAACGGCCTCCTTGGAGGAGTTTTGGATGCCCACGATCTGGCTGGAGATCTCTTCCGTTGCCTTGGAGGTCTGGTTTGCCAGTTCTTTTACCTCTGCGGCCACGACGGCAAAGCCCTTACCTGCTTCACCAGCGCGGGCGGCCTCAATGGTGGCATTGAGCGCAAGCAGGTTTGTTTGTTCTGCGATGGCCTGAATGAGCGTGAGCACTTCGCCAATGCGCTGTGCGGCTGCATCGAGGCTTTCGACCTTGCCGTTTGTGGTTTGCGTTGTTGTGGTGGCGCTTGCGACCACGCCTTGGGTGTGGCCAACCTGACGGCTGATCTCTTCGATTGACGCGGCGAGTTCCTCGGCAGCCGAGGCAACCGTTTGCACGTTGGTGGAGGCTTCTTCAGAAGAAGCGGCGGCCGTGGTGGAGCGGGAGGTCGTGCTTTCCGCAATGCCGGTCAGCACCTTCGCGGTTTCCTTGAGCTCCAACGAATTGGTGGAGACGTTGTTCAAGCTTTCCTTGACGCTGGCGTCAAAGTCAGCAATCAGCTGGTCAATTCGCTTCTGGCGTTCCAGACGCGCCATCTGCTCTTGTTCAGAGTCGCTCTGAAGCTGCTCACGTTCAATTGCGTTCTTGACGAAGACTTCCAGTGCTGACGCCATCTGGCCGATTTCATCGCTGCGGTCTGTGTATTCAACCGGTGTTGCGGTGTCACCCTCTGTGAGGCCGTGCATGCGCTCTGTTGTGCGAATGATTGGCTTGGCGATGTTGGAGCCGACCAGCCACATGACAACCGTTCCGATGGCAATGGCCAGAAGGGCGACGATGATGGCAGTGTTTCGCGTGGTGTTGGCACGGGCGAGCAGCTCGGTGTTGTCAACGGTGAGCACGGCGTACCAGACTTGCTCTGTGCCGGGCAGCGTGAACGGGCTGACGCCGGTGCGCTGATCACCGGTTTCAAAAACTGTTGTTGCGCTTTGGGCCTGCTTGGTCAGGTCCAGCACGCCAGGGGCGGCCTCCTGGCCGATGAGGGATGTGTTGCTGTTGGCCACCCAGACGCCGTTGTCTGCGATGATGCCCACGTACCCGGTCTGGAACTTTTTGGTGGCCGTGATCTGGTCGGTGATTTCGTTCAAGGTGATGTCGACGATGGCGGCGCCGATCACATTTCTGGCGCTGTCAAACATGGGGTTGATCGCGGAAATCATCAGGACCGTTTCGCCGTTGAGTTCATACTCATATGGGGCGGTCATGACGGTCTTCTTGGCGCGGACCGCTGGATAATACCAAACCTCTGGCGCGTCGGTGAGCATGCCTACAAGGCTGCTGTCCACGCCGCCATTGGCACGGAACATGTAAGCCTCGAACTGTCCGTTGGCGTTGGACAGGCCGGTGTTCTTGTGGTCGGCATCGCGGCCGATCACGTCAGGCTCCAGAATGGTGGAGAAGGCGAGCAGCTTGTCGTTTGTGCTGAGGAAGTGGCGCGCCATCGCGGCGATGTCATCTCGCGACGGGTTGAGGTTGGCAATGGCACCTTCATAGGCATCGGCCATGGTCGCTGCGGCGTGCTCGTAAACGCCGATGCTGGCGTGAGCGATGTTGCCCTGAAGTTTTGCGTTCTCAAGCATCAGATCTTCGCCGTCGTGCTCAGCCATGCTGGACATCAAAACGGTGACTATGCTGATGAGCGCAACAAAACCAATTACGAGAATGAGGTTCGAATACGTGAAAATTTTCAGCTTGAGAGACATTGAACCGCGCCACTGTTTGTTACTGGTCGATGCTTCAGCGTCAGGCAGCAGTGCTTAACTCATCCTTAATCGATGAAGCCAGTTGGGCCTTGAGGTGACGCTTATGGAAGGGCGGAGCGTGGCGTGGACCAGTGGGGCGGCGGGGCCAGTTGGTGCTTTGGCGGCAAGAACGGGTGGTGAGGGGTGTGGCTTGATTATTCGCATTTTCTAATAAAAGACCAAGCGGTGATAAGGGGTTGGCTTCGTGCGAGGATCGTTGAAGCGCGCTTGCTGTCGTTTTGAGAAGGGCTCTCTGAATTTTACTTCAGGCGAGTAAATAATTTTCAAGCCGCGTTTTGATGGTTGTATTAAACTTTGGTGACTACTTTAGTTTTTTGGGGATGTGAGGCTGCTGAAGACGCCAGGTAGCGGCATTTTTGCTTGCAACCGTTGAGTCGCTCACGTGTAACGCCGTTTATAGTCTGGCCGTTACTGTGCAAGGGAGGGGAGCCGGCAAGCAAAAAGGCCCGACGAACCGCGTCCGCCGGGCCTGAATTTTCTGCGCTGAAAGAGTTTAGTTCAGCTTGGAGACTTCGCCCATGTCAAAGAACAGGCTTTCACCGGAAGCATCGTCAACGCCGTCATTGTCGGTGGAGATGAGGATGCGGCCATCCGCGGTGATCGCCAGACCTTCGACCTTGTCTGGGGTCCAGCCGTTGGTGGCTGACATCTGAGGCAGGAGGTCCAGAACGACCTTCTTTTCCAGAACCGGAAGCTCTTCGCCGTGGGCCGCAGGGGTCACGCCATCCAGAGACACAACGGTTACCTGCTTGATCGCAGCGTCGGTGCCACCCTTGTTGTCGCGCTCTACAACAGCCAGCCTGTTGTCGCCGAGGTAGGTGACTTCAGAAAGGCCAACCCAGCCGCCAGCAGGGCTCTTTGGTGCGTCCAGCGGGTAGTGAACGAAACCCCAGCTCTTGTCTGCAGGATTGTAGATGCCGAGCTTGGTCATGCCCTTCGGGTCGTCGTTCCACTCGCGCTGAACAGCAACCACAACAACTGGCGTGCCGTTGATTTCAGCTTCAGTCACGCCTTCGAGGGAGAACCGCTTGGCCTGCTCGATGAGCGTTTCTGGCAGCGTGATTTCCTGCTCAATGGCACCGTCAGCCGTTACCTGAAGCAGGTAGTGCTGCAGTTCTTTGCCCGGGTGACCTTCAGACGCAAGCCAGAAGCCGCCATCCTTGCGGATTGCGATGCCTTCCAGGTCGTACTTCTCAGCGGAGCCGCCGGTCAGGTCGACGTGGGAAACGATCTTTGCAGGCATTTCGGAAACGTCGAGGGTGAAGATGCGCGCTGCGTCGTAGAAGCTGTCGCTCACAGCGTAGATCTTGGAGGCGTCAGTTGGGTCGCCAGCCATGCCGGAGATTGCACCCCAGCCGATTGGTGCGCCGGTCTTTGGATCGGTTTCGGAGATCAGCTGCGGGTACTCAGCAGCGTCTGCGCCGAACTTGTAGATGCCAACGTGAGCGCGAACGCCTTCTTCAGCTTCGTCCTTTTCGTTTGCAACAACAAACAGGCCGTTCTCTGAGAGGGCAAGCAGGCCTTCAGGCGCGATGTGTGTCGGCAGGAACTGGACGAACTCTGGCTCGCCGCCGGTGTCCTTGTAGACTGCAACGAAGTTGCCGCGCTCGGAGTTCACAAAGATGAGGGTGTCGTCACCGAACGTGCCAACTGCAACACCTTCAGGCTCGGTGCCCTTCTTGTGTGCGCGCTTGGATGGGTAGTGGCCATGGGACATGCCCAGGTGTTCCATCTGTGCGCCGCTGTCGAACAGGACTTCGCCGTCCTTGTTCCAGATTGTGAAGCCGCGGGAGCCGCCTTCGTAGTCACCTTCGTTTGCGGTCACGAAACGGTTGGCATCGATCCATGCAACAGCGTCTGGCTCGCGCGGTACATCGGTGATTGAGCCGGATGCATCGCTCATGCGTGCTTTCTTGACCGGGATCGCATCAGCAGAAGAGGTGCCTGCGGAGAAGTGCGTGACGACTTCACCGGATGCCAGATCAACGATGGCCAGATGGTTGTTTTCCTGCAGCGTGACAACAGCGAGATTGTCATCGTTGATGGAAACGAATTCTGGCTCTGGATCGGTTGGGGCAACGTCGGCAAGGCCAGTCATTTCAACAGTGCGAGCTGCCTCACAGTTGGTTGGCATGCCGTCGGCGTCCAGATCGAAGATGGTGAGGTGGCCAGCTGGAAGCTGTGGGATCACACCGTCGTTAAGGTCTTCGTCGCGCTCGTTCTCAATGGCGATGGCAACGAACTTGCCGTCTTTGGAAAGAGCAACGGAGTCTGGCTGACCAGAAGCATCACACTTGGCAACAACTTCTTTGGTCTCCAGATCTACAACCGCCAGGTAACCGGAAGGGGCGGTGTAGCTTTCCGAGGTATTGACGCCAGCAAGGGCATACTTGGCGGCAACGGAAACGGACGTAGGCTCACCGCCCAAATCGGCACGGCCTGCAGGTACAGGATTGGCCGGGTCGGTGATGTCGAGGAATACGAGTGCGTCACCCGGGCTGTCCGTGAAGACGAGGGTGCGGCCATCTTTGGAGGCGCTGATGATTTCAGCAACGGTTTCAGTTGCTGGGTCAACGCCTTCAGCGAGGGTCTTGAAGACCGGGTAAGTCGCGATGCGCTCGAAGAATTTTCCGTCTGCTGCGTTTGCGGCTGAAGCCGTTGCAGCGATGATTGCCAAGCTGATACCGCCGATCAAACGACGCTTGAACTCTCGCATGGAAGCCCCCTGTTTGTTTGGATAAAGGTTACTGCGTAAGTCTCAGCAACCTATGGTCGTCATACTGCTTTGCAATGACGAATTTTTGAAGTTTCCATGACGCTCGCAATCCGCAGAAATTAGGGAAAAATCGAGAGTTTTAGCAATATTTGAGTTGCATATGTCTACAATTTACGGGCACGTACTGGTTGTTATTACGCAATGGGAAGAGGGGTGTTGTTAGCCCTCTAACAGGTTATCAAGCCTCATTGATCTCGGAGGATCGCGGGACGCGGTCCCCAGCAACTTGAGTGGGTTGTGCCTAAAGCGCGACAAACAGCGCTCTGCCACGCAATGAAATTGCTGATATTTTCTCGCTCAACTATCAGGACTGCTCAATGTCTTCTCGCGGATATTGTGTATAGTGAGCCACATGCACCGCCGTGGTGGTGTGGGAGGAAAACAAAGAGTGCCCGAGGGGACAAGATGAAATTACTGAAGGGATTGGCGTTGGGTGCCGCTGTGCTGGCTCTCACCGTTACAGCGCAGGCGCAGACACGCGTTACCTACAAGTCGGCCAAGACCGGCACGTCCTACTATCAGATGGCGGTTCAGGCGGCGGAGGCCATCAAGGCTGCTTCCGGCGGCGAGATCATCGTGACCGTTGAGGAAAGCCAAGGGTCTGTTCAGAACGTGATGGAGGCTTCGGTGCGCCCGGGCAACTACATGTTCACCACACCACCCGCCCTTGTGCCTCTGGCTCAAGCGGGCAAGGCCATGTTTGAAGGCCGGGCAAACCCGCGTTTTGACGAAATTCGCGCGCTGTTCCCGATCCCGTCGCTTACCATGCATTTCATTACGCGTGCAGACGCCAATGTCGCGGGCTTCGAAGACCTGAAAGGCAAGAAAATCCTCATTGGCAAGGGCTCTTTTGGCGCGCGTGAAGGCGCGAAATATCTTGAGCTGTTCGGCGTGAAAGATGGTGTTGAACTGGCTAATGTTGAACTGTCCAACGCTGTTTCTGCACTCAAGAACGGCCAGATCGACGGCTTTGTGACTGCAGGCTCCTATCCGGCGCCAAACGTCATTGAGGCGGCGGCAAGTGTTGATGTTGAGGTGCTGAGCCTGTCTGAAGACGAGATCGCTCAGACCAAGCGAACCAAGATCGTGATTCCTGCAGGAACGTACACCGGACAGGACGCAGATATTACCACTACCTCTCTTCCTGTGATTGCCTACACCACGACACAGATGGATGATGACACCGCTTATGCGGTTACCAAGGCTTTCTGGGAGGAAAAGGCAAAGCTGGCGGAGAGTGCGGCCTGGTGGGCTGGCGTTGATGCGGCCATGCTGGTGCATAATCAGACCAAGCTGCATCCGGGCGCGCTGCGCTACTATGATGAAGCTGGCATTGCGGTGCCGGATAGCCTGCGTTAAGTGACGCAACACAACGAATGCACAAGGCCCGGACGCTTGGTTCGGGCCTTCAGTTTTTAGGGGCAATTGGTGACTGGACTTTCCCGTGCACTTTGGGTGGCGCTGGGCGGCGCGACCATCGTCTTCCATATCGGGCTGATCTTCTACGGGTTGGTGCCGAACCTTGTCAGTCGTCCGCTGCATATGGCGCTGGCTTTGCCATGGGTTTTGATCTTCGTAGCCAAGAACCGGTTTGAAAAGATAACCGGATGGATGCTGTGTGCGGCCGGGCTTTTCGCCAGTCTCTGGATCGCGCTGAACCAGCAGATGCTTGGCGACCAGTATGGCTATCTGATGGGCGACTTTCAGCTTGGCATTGCCATTGTGCTTCTGGTCGTGGTGCTGGAAATGGCGCGCCGTTCCATTGGTTGGCCGCTGCCCTTGGTGGCGCTGCTCTCCATCCTTTACGGCGTGTTTGGCGAGCATATCCCCGGCGAATTTGGCTATGCAGGCATTCCGCTGCAGAGCTATCTGGGCACACTGACCATTGCCGAGGGCGGGCTGTGGGGCAGCTTGACGGGCATCTCCGTAAGCGTCGTGGCCATTTTTGTGATTTTTGGCGCGGTGCTGAATGCGGGTGAAGCCGGGCAGGGCTTCATGAATGTGGCCGCCGCCGCCGCGGGCCGTTTGCGTGGTGGCGCGGCCAAGGTTTCGGTTGTCTCCTCAGCGCTGTTTGGGTCTGTCTCCGGCTCGGCCTCTGCCAATGTGGCCTCGACCGGCGCAATCACCCTGCCTGCCATGACGCGGCTTGGCTATCCGCGCGCGCTTGCTGGCGCTGTGGAGGCGGTGGCATCTTCCGGCGGGCAGATCACTCCGCCGCTGATGGGGGCGGGGGCCTTTGTGATGGTGGAGCTGACCGGTGTGCCTTACACAGGCATCATGGCGGCGGCGATCCTGCCTGCATTTCTTTACTTTCTTGCTGTGTGGGTTGGCATCAACGCCTTCTCGCGGCGCTACGAGCTCAAGGGCCTGAGCGCTGATGAGCGTCCGGTCATGCGCACGGTGGTGATCACCTCTGCCTTCTTCCTCGTGCCGTTTGCGGTGCTGCTGTTTGCCATGTTCGCGTTGAAGTTCACACCGCAGTATGCCGCTTGCATTTCCATTCTGGTGGCCTTTGCGTTGCTGTTTATCGACAAGGCCTTGAGTTTCGACCGCGAGCGGACGATGGCGCGGTTGGAGCAGGCGTTGATGAACACCGGCCAGCAGGTCTCGACCATTGCGGCAATCATCATCTGCGCTTCGATCATCATCGGAACGCTCGGCATCACCGGATTGGGGGTGAAAATCACCTCGTTGATCCTGTCGGGCTCTGGCGGCATGCTTTGGCCCGCCCTGCTTCTGACCGCACTGGCCTGCCTTGTGCTTGGCATGGAGGTGCCCACCACTGCTGCCTATGTGATCTGCATCTCCGTGGCCGGTCCGGCCCTGACCGAGATCGGGCTTGAGCCGTTACAGGCTCATATGTTCGTGTTCTGGTTTGCGCTGCTTTCTACCATCACGCCGCCGGTTTGCGGGGCGGTGTTCATCTCCGCTGGCATGGTGGGGGAGAACTGGCTGAAGGTAGCGGTGTTTGCCATGGCGCTGGGCATTGGGCTTTATCTGGTCCCGCTGGGGATGATTGCGAACCCTGCGTTGATTGAGCTTGCGAGTGCGCCGGTTGCGGCCCTTTTGGCTTCGGCGAAAATCGGTGTCGGTCTCTCCTTGATTTCCTTTGGTTTGATTGCGCCATCCAAGCCCCACTTGCGTTTACTCTACGGGGTTGCGGGGGGCATTCTCATATTTATCTAAGACGAAAGTTCAGTTTCGCGTTGGGTTAGCGGGCGAGTCCGAAAGGATTCGCCCGTTTTTTGTGTATATCAGCTAATTTCTTTGGTTTTTCACAGGCATTAGACGGCCGCGGAGGTGGCGTCGCACCTGCGGAAACTTTCGTTTTTATTTCGAAATTACGCGAAATAGTCCCAAGTGATGAAAAATGAAATTTGATTATAAGCATGATCCCTTATAAGTTGGTTTACTAAGCCGGGGGTTGGGAGCTCAGACCCCGGGCCCAGCATCGCAAGATCTGTCCAGTCTTCGGATAGGAGGTCGGGTGGGGATCCGCTGAGGTGCTGAACATCGAAAAAGAACGCCACGACGGCAGAGTCAGCTGTGAATGGCTGGCGGCCTTGGGAGGGCCAACATGCTGGAATTGAAAGGCGTCGGCAAAGTTGTCGGCGGGGTGGACCATATTAAGGACGTGTCCATGACCCTTGAACCTGGGTCATTGAACGTGCTCCTTGGGCCCACACTCTCAGGTAAAACAACCCTGATGCGTCTGATGGCCGGGCTGGACAAGCCGACCTCAGGACAAGTTATCGTAAATGGCAAGGATGTGACCGGGCACTCCGTGCGCAAGCGCGACGTGGCCATGGTCTATCAGCAGTTCATCAACTACCCCGCGCTGACCGTTTATGAAAACATCGCTTCGCCTCTTCGGATTGCGGGCTTGCCG
Source organism: Nesiotobacter zosterae (assembly GCF_033843645.1). Classification (NCBI taxonomy): domain Bacteria; kingdom Pseudomonadati; phylum Pseudomonadota; class Alphaproteobacteria; order Hyphomicrobiales; family Stappiaceae; genus Nesiotobacter; species Nesiotobacter zosterae. The sequence goes on from NZ_JAWXVZ010000016.1 coordinate 21,386, forward strand.
AAAGCAGAGCTGGACCGCAAGGTGCAGGAGGCGGCAGAGCTTCTCAAACTCACTCCTTATCTTGAGCGTACGCCGCTGAACCTGTCAGGTGGTCAGCAGCAGCGCACGGCACTGGCACGGGCGCTGGTGAAGGGCGCGCATCTGGTGCTCATGGATGAGCCGCTTGCGAACCTGGACTACAAGCTGCGTGAAGAGCTGCGCGCGGAGTTGCCCAAGATTTTCGCCGAGAGCGGCGCTGTTTTCGTTTATGCAACCACCGAGCCGTCCGAGGCCTTGTTGCTGGGCGGCAAGACCGCAACGCTTCACCATGGTGAAGTCAGCCAGTTCGGCCCGACACTGGAGGTCTACAAGCGACCCAATACGCTGGTGACAGCGCAGACCTTCTCTGATCCGCCCATGAACACGCTCAGCATCGTCAAGAAGGGCGATGTGCTGGAGTTGCCAAATGGGGACCAGATCCCGGTGGCCGAGAACGAAAAGATTCTCGCCGATGGCCCTTACATTGCGGGCTTCCGCCCACACCACCTGCACCTTTCCAAGCGCACCGACCACCATTTTGCGCTGAAGGGCGTTGTGCAGGTCTCCGAGATTACGGGCTCTGAGAGTTTCATCCACGTGGACTGCGTGGGAGAGACCTGGGTCGCCCTTGCCCATGGCATCCGCAACATTGAAGTGGACGATGAGATCGAGGTGTTCCTTGATCCGCGCAACTTCCTTGTTTTCGAAACCAATGGCCGTCTTGCGACGCTCGACATGCCGGTGGAGGCGTAAGGACCCATGGCTAACATAGAACTCAATCATATTCGCCACGCCTACATGCCGAACCCGCAGTCGAAGAAGGACTATGCGCTGAAAGAAGTGCACCACACCTTCGAAGATGGCGGGGCTTATGCGCTGCTCGGGCCGTCTGGTTGTGGCAAGACAACGCTGCTGAACATCATCTCCGGTTTGCTGCGGCCTTCGGAAGGGGATCTGCTGTTTGATGGCGTTTCCGTTCGCGACCTGCCAACCGAAGCGCGCAACATTGCGCAGGTGTTTCAGTTCCCGGTCGTCTACGACACCATGAGCGTTTACGACAATCTGGCGTTCCCGCTGCGCAACCGAGGCGTTGAGGAACGGGTGGTTGACGAGACAGTACGCCATATTCTCAATATCATCGATCTGGAAAGCAAAGCCCACCGCAAGGCCCAGGGCCTGACCGCAGATGAGAAGCAGAAGATCTCTCTGGGGCGTGGTCTGGTGCGGGCGGACGTGAACGCGATCCTGTTCGACGAGCCGCTTACGGTGATTGACCCGCACATGAAGTGGGTGCTGCGCTCGCAGCTCAAGCACCTGCACAAGCAGTTCGGCTACACCATGGTCTATGTGACCCATGACCAGACCGAAGCCCTGACCTTCGCTGACAAGGTGGTGGTCATGTATGAGGGCGAGGTGGTGCAGATCGGGACGCCGAATGAGCTGTTCCAGCGCCCGCAACACACCTTCGTCGGCTACTTCATCGGGTCGCCGGGCATGAACGTGGTGCCGTGCACACTGGAAGGTGAAGGCGCGCGCATCGGGGAACATGTACTGCCGCTGAGCGGCATCGGCCGGTTCGGCAGCGGTGCGTCGCTTGAGGTGGGCGTGCGCCCCGAGTTCGTGAGCCTGAAGCCGTCAGGTGAAGGCCTGCCCATTCAGGTGCAAGGTGTGGAGGATGTAGGGCGTTACCGCATCGTCCGCGCCAAGCTGGATGATCACGACTTCCACGCCATCGTGATGGAGGGCGAGGAAATTCCTGAGAGCCCGAGTGCCGTGATCAGTGCCGATAACATCAACCTTTATGCCGATAGCTGGCTTGTTGGACGGGAGGGCTGATCTGATGGAAAAGACAGTCAACAACAAAGCCTGGTTCATGGTTCTGCCGGTTCTTGTGCTGGTGGCTTTCTCCGCTGTCATTCCGCTGATGACCGTGGTGAACTACTCCGTGCAGGACACCTTTGGGAATAACCAGTTTTTCTGGGCGGGAACCGAATGGTTCGTGGATCTGCTCGCTTCTGAGCGTTTTACCGACGCCCTTGTTCGCAACCTTATCTTCTCATTCTCCATCCTCGCGATTCAGATCCCGCTGGGTATCTTCATTGCGCTGTGCATGCCGCGCAAAGGCTGGGGCGTGCCGGTGTGCCTGGTTCTGATGGCGTTGCCGCTGCTGGTGCCGTGGAACGTGGTGGGCACCATCTGGCAGGTGTTCGGACGTGCGGACATCGGTCTGCTGGGCTATGTGCTCAACAACATCGGGATCGAGTACAACTATACGCAGGATCCGGTGGCCGCGTGGGCAACCGTGATCATCATGGATGTGTGGCACTGGACAAGTCTTGTGGTGCTGCTGTGCTATGCCGGTCTGGTGTCCATTCCGGAAGCCTACTATCAGGCGGCGCGCATTGATGGCGCCTCCAAGTGGGCGATCTTCCGCTTCATTCAGCTGCCGAAGATGCACCGCGTTCTGCTGATTGCCGTTCTGTTGCGGTTCATGGACAGCTTCATGATCTACACCGAGCCGTTCGTTGTGACGGGCGGCGGGCCGGGCAACTCGACCACGTTCCTCTCGATCGATCTGGTGAAAATGGCTCTGGGTCAGTTCGACCTTGGTCCGGCAGCGGCCATGTCCTTGGTCTACTTCCTGATCATTCTGGTCTTCTCGTGGGTGTTCTACACCGTGATGACCAATGTTGGCGCCGAAAAACCAGAGACAAAGGGGGAGTGATTGGACATGACTGTTGTAAGTGAACCAACTCAAACCGCTCGCTCCACAGGTGCTCTGCCAAAGGGCCGTGTGATCGGGCAAAGCAAGCTGCATCTCGACAAGGCCAAGCGGCCGTTGTCCGAGCGTCTCACCTTTCTGGTGCCAACGCTTTACATCGTGTTCCTGATGCTGCCGATCTACTGGCTCTTCAACATGAGCCTGAAGACCAATCAGGAGATCCTCTCCGGATTCTCCTTGTGGCCGGCAAACCCGACCCTTGCCAACTACATGGTGATCTTCACCGATCCGAGCTGGTATTCGGGCTACATCAACTCCATCACCTATGTGGTGCTGAACACGGTGATCTCGGTTTCAGTAGCGCTGCCTGCCGCCTATGCGTTCTCGCGCTACAAGTTCCTCGGTGACAAGCACCTGTTCTTCTGGCTGCTGACCAACCGCATGGCCCCGCCAGCAGTGTTCGCGCTGCCGTTCTTCCAGCTCTATTCCTCCTTCGGTCTGATCGACACGCACATTGCAGTGGCACTTGCGCACTGTCTGTTCAACGTGCCGCTGGCCGTCTGGATCCTGGAGGGCTTCATGTCCGGTGTGCCGAAGGAGATTGACGAGACCGCCTATATCGACGGCTACTCGTTTCCGAAGTTCTTCGTGAAGATCTTCATGCCGCTGATTGCGAGCGGTATCGGCGTGGCGGCGTTCTTCTGCTTCATGTTCTCATGGGTAGAGCTGCTGATCGCCAGAACCTTGACCACCACGGATGCCAAGCCCATTGCCGCCACCATGACCCGAACCGTCTCGGCCTCGGGTCTGGATTGGGGCGTGCTGGCCGCGGCTGGTGTCTTGACCATCATACCGGGTGCGCTCGTCATCTGGTTCGTACGTAACTACATCGCCAAGGGCTTTGCCCTGGGCCGCGTGTAAGCTGAAGGAGGACGACCCATGGATCTTTCGTGGATGGCGTGGACGACGCCAACGGTCATTTTCTTCAGTGTCATTGCTCTGCTCATCTTGAGCATGGGCATCTGGGAATATTTCGTTCCGGGGGGGAGCCCACGTGTGGGCATTCTCCGGTTCGAAACCACTCGGGGTGACCGCCTCTTCATCTCCCTGCTGGGCAGCGCATTCATCTGCCTGTTCTGGTTGGGGTTTGTCGGGCCGAACCTTTGGTGGGCCCTGGCTGTATGCGTAGCGTATGCGCTTTGTGTGTTTCGCTGGGTGTGATGCCAGTTTTCGGCAAGGCCGGGAGAGCCGCGCCGAGTTTGAGTAGTGTTAAACGGGAGGACTAATATGCGACGTCATTTGATGGCCACTGCGGCTCTCAGCGTATTGCTGGCAACATCCGGCAGTGCATGGGCTGACATGGAAGCAGCCAAGCGCTGGATCGACAGCGAATTCCAGCCTTCGACGCTCTCCAAGGAAGAGCAGATGAAGGAAATGGAATGGTTCATTCAGGCTGCTGAGCCGTTCAAGGGTATGGAAATCAAGGTGGTTTCTGAAACCATCACCACCCACGAATACGAAGCCAAGACGCTCGCCAAGGCATTCACCGAAATCACCGGCATCAAGGTTACGCACGACTTGATCGGTGAAGGTGATGTGGTTGAGAAACTCCAGACGCAGATGCAGTCTGGTGAAAACATCTATGATGCATATGTGAACGACTCCGATCTGATCGGTACCCACGCACGTTATCAGCAGGTGCGCAACCTGACCGACTGGATGGCGAACGAAGGTGCAGACGTGACCCTGCCGACCCTCGATATCGAGGACTTCATTGGTCGCTCCTTCACCACCGGTCCTGACGGCAAGCTCTACCAGCTGCCAACTCAGCAGTTCGCGAACCTTTACTGGTTCCGCTATGACTGGTTCACAAACCCTGAGATCAAAGCGCAGTTCAAGGAAAAGTACGGCTACGATCTGGGTGTGCCGGTCAACTGGTCTGCTTATGAAGACATCGCTGAGTTCTTCACCAACGACGTGAAGGAAATCAACGGCGAAAAAGTCTACGGCCACATGGACTACGGTAAGAAAGACCCATCCTTGGGTTGGCGCTTTACCGATGCATGGCTGTCCATGGCTGGTGCAGGTGACAAGGGCATTCCAAACGGTCTGCCAGTTGATGAATGGGGCATTCGTGTAGACGGATGTGCGCCGGTTGGCTCTACAGTTGAGCGCGGTGGTGCGACCGACGGCCCTGCCGCTGTTTACTCCATCACCAAGTACATTGACTGGTTGAAGCAGTATGCTCCAGCAGAAGCTGCCGGCATGGTGTTCTCTGAAGCAGGCCCGGTTCCTGCGCAGGGTAACGTTGCTCAGCAGATCTTCTGGTACACCGCATTCACCGCCGACATGGTGAAGGAAGGCCTGCCAGTGGTGAACGAAGACGGCACGCCAAAGTGGCGTATGGCTCCTTCGCCAAAGGGTGCTTACTGGGAAGAGGGCATGAAGCTCGGTTATCAGGACGCTGGTTCCTGGACCTTGATGAAGTCCACGCCGGAAGACCGTGCGAAGGCTGCATGGCTTTACGCTCAGTTCACCGTGGCCAAGACCACTTCTCTGAAGAAGTCTCACGTTGGTCTGACCTTCATTCGTGACAGTGACGTACGCCACGAGTCCTTCAGCGACCGCGCACCGAAACTGGGTGGTCTGGTTGAGTTCTACCGCTCTCCAGCACGTGTTCAGTGGACGCCAACCGGCACCAACGTTCCTGACTATCCAAAGCTGGCTCAGCTGTGGTGGCAGAACATTGGCGATGCGTCTTCTGGCGCAAAGACCCCGCAGGAAGCCATGACCGCACTGGCTGAAGCGCAGGACAAGGTTCTGTCCCGTCTGGAGCGCGCAGGTGTTCAGGGCGAATGTGGTCCAAAGCTCAACGAACCTCAGGATCGTGACTACTGGCTGTCTCAGCCGGGTGCGCCGAAGGCAAAGCTTGAAAACGAAAAGCCAACGCCAATCACCGTTGACTACGACGAGCTGATCAAGAGCTGGGCGGACGCAAACAAGTAATCATCCAACGCAGGATGAAAGGAAAGGGTCGGCGGTTTCGCCGGCCCTTTTTGCGTGCCGCACCGCCTCTGTTTCCCGACGGGTATGTGAAAGTGCTCATTGCTGATTATACGATTAATCATTAGCTTTTCAGGGAGTTTTCTGGCAAGTGCACTGCCGCGTCATCAAGGATAGCTGAATGACCCAAACCCGTTTGACACCTGAAATCCTGACGGCGCTTACCCGCATTACCATGCCCCGTGGATTTGCAAGCCTGCCACCTGAGACCGTCGTTCAGGTGAACCTATGCGATCTGCCGGTCCATTCTTGCCAAACGCTTGTCATTGGCTCTGGTGCGGCGGGTTTGCGCGCGGCCTGCGAGGCCAAACGTCGGGGCCGCGAGGTGTTGGTGGCCACGGGCGGCATGTATATGGGCACCTCTGCCTGTTCGGGTTCTGACAAACAGACCCTTCACACCGCATCCACCAGCCGTAATGGCGACAACTTTGAGGTTCTTGCGCGAGATCTGGCCGCTGGCGGCTGCATGGATGAAGATGTGGCCTATGTGGAGGCGGTGGGCTCCATTGGTGCCATGGCCGGGTTGCAGTACATTGGCCTTGATCTGCCGGAAGATCGTCTGGGTGCGGTGCTGCGCTATCAAACGGATCATGATGAGTATGGCCGCGCGACCAGTTGCGGGCCTCGCACTTCGCGCTTGATGGTAAAGGTGCTGCTGGAAGAGGCGCAGCGTCTTGGCATTCCGTTCATGACTGGGGCTGCAGCGGTCAAGATACTCACCAAGGGTGAGGGGGAGGGACGGTGCGTTTCCGGTTTGGTGGTGGCCAACAAAAGCACTGAGCACAATCCGTATGGTCTGGCTGTAATTGCTTGCGAGGATCTGATCATCGCGACAGGGGGACCGGGGGAGATGTACCGCGACAGCGTTTACCCGAAGAAGTGTTTTGGAGCTTTGGGGTTGGCGCTTGAAGCCGGACTTGAACTGAGCAATCTGACGGAAAGCCAGTTCGGCATCGGCACGCCGCGTGAGACCTTTCCCTGGAACCTGTCGGGCACCTATGTGCAAGTAATGCCCTACGTGTTCTCAAGGGATGCGGCCGGAAACGAGTTCAACTTTCTGGCTGACTATTATCGCAGTACACGGGAGCTGGTTTCCAACGTGTTTCGCAAGGGCTATCAGTGGCCGTTCCACGCCTCCCGCATGCTGGAGTTCGGCTCCAGTCTGGTGGACATTGCGGTTCATTTGGAAATCAGAAAAGGGCGAGAGGTGTTCCTCGACTTCCTGCGCAATCCGCTTCCTGGCAAGGATGGGGCGCATTTCAATCTGGATGACCTGGAGCCCGATGTGCGGGCCTATCTTGAGAACAACGGTGCGCTGGATGCCTTGCCGATCGATCGGCTTGTGCGCATGAACCCGCTGGCCATCGAGCTCTATCGCATGAATGGCATCGACATCACCAAAGAGCCGCTGCGCTTGGCGGTGAACAATCAACACATGAACGGGGGAATTGAAATCGACCTGTGGGGGCGCACCAACCTTTCTGGGTGCTACGCGGTTGGCGAAGCAGCGAGCACGCACGGCGTGACGCGGCCGGGCGGGTCGGCGCTGATTTCGGGGCAGGTGTTTGCAACCCGCGTTGCCAAGCACATCGCACATGAAGCACGGCAACGCCGCGCGGGGGCAGAGCTGGGCTGGGAAGCGCCGCTGGCAGAGCTGATCCAAGAGCTGGAAACTGTGACCAATGGGTGTGATGGTTCGGCGCTCGATGGGGTTAAACATGACATTCAACAACGCATGTCTGAGGCGGCGGGTTTCGTATGTGCCGAGGCCGATGTGACGTCAGCGTTGGAAGACGCTTTGGCCCTCGTTGATGCCTTTGAGGCTGGGGCAGTTGCATTGCGGGAAGCGAAGCGGGCCGGTGACTACTTCATGTGGAAGCAACTGGCGCTTTCCTCCGCAGCCGTTTTGCAGGCTCTGAACCATTACATCAAAGCAGGCGGAGGCAGTCGCGGGGCGCGTGTCATTCTCGACGACGGTTCTACCGGGTTGCCTGAAACCGTTCATGGTCCGCTCGAGGCTTTTCGGTTCAGGCCCGAAAGGGAGAAAGACAAGGCCAAGAAGATCATCGTGCGGCAGACGGCAGACGGCATTGCGTGTTGCGAACGTCCTCTCAAAGGGCGGGATCGGTCGCCCGTGTATTTTGAGAGAGGCTGGGGCGAGTTTCTCAGCGACCAGATCTTCCAAACCGAGGGCGGAAAAGGCTAGCCCGCCTTGGCGATGTACTGAAGCGATGAATTGGTGCCCACCTGAAAAGCACTCGACTCACGCTCGATAAGCACCGGCGGACGCCGGTTGATGAGCGGCCCTTGATGCGTTCCCTCAAGTTGAGCTAGAAGCGCTCTGGCAACTTCAGTGCCGATGGTCTTGGGGAACATCTCAATGGTCGTGAGCGGCGGGTTCCATACTTCCGCCTCAGGCAGATTGTCAAACCCCACCAGCGCGATGTCCTTACCCACTTTGCGGCGCAGGCTTTTCAAGCCAGCGGTTGCGCCCATGGCCAGAATGTCGTTGTGGCAGAATATGGCGGTGATTTCCGGGTTGGCGGAGAGCAGTTCGATGGCTGCAAGGCGCCCGTTTTCACGTCCCGGCGGCGTGCGGAGCTTGTGGATCTGGGCCTCAGCGCAGTTAGAGTAGTGAATGGTGTCCTCAAAGCCGGAGAGGCGTTGCTCACCGGTGGTGGTGCCCTCTGTGCCTCCGATCACCCCAAAGATTCTGTGGCCCTTGGACAGCAGGTGTTGAGCTGCCAGGTGGGCGCCGTGACGGTCATCGGCTCCGAAAAAATCGCAATTGAGCCCTTCAATTTCACGCACAAAGGTGACGAATGGCAGGTTGCGGGAGACGATGGTGTCCATGCACTCCGGTGTTGAGCCTGCCACTGGGCTTAAGGCAATGCCTGCGACGCCATGGGAAATGACTTCCTCAATCATAGCTGCCTGCCGATCAAGGCTTTCACCAATATTGGCCATGATGGGCAGATAGCCATGCTTTGAAAGCTCGGCTTCAAATGTGGCGGAGAACTCGCCATAGAACGGGTTGGCAATGTTCTGGATGAGAACACCAATGAGCTTTGACCTGCCGGTGCGCAGGCGGGCGGCGGTGTAGTCCTTGACAAAGCCCAGTTCGCTCATGGCCTTGCGCACTTTGAGGCGGGTTTCCTCGGTCATGCGACCGGTCTCGTTGATGACGTTTGAAACAGTTGCAGAAGAGACACCAGCTTGTTTTGCTATGTCGGCGATGGTTATCCTGGATGACTGACTGCGTTTCATTGTGTCGTTCCGTTCTGGCGTCCGAGGCAGGGTGATGGGCGAGCGCTGTTATTTATAAACGCTATAATTGTAGCGGGGTCACAAGCGGTTTTCCCTCTAGCCATGCGGCTATATTCTGGATAACTACCTCTCCCATGTGTCGCCGCGTCTCTAGTGTTGCGCTGGAGATATGGGGGGTAAGGATGACGTTTTTCGCGGAAACAAGCGGTTCTGGCACGTTGGGTTCTTGCTCGAACACGTCGAGGCAAGCGCCGCCTACTGCGCCATTTTGTAGCGCCTTGATGAGGTCTTCCTGATTGACGATGGAGCCTCTGGCCACGTTGATCAGCAGGCCGTCGGGGCCAAGCCTGGACAGGACATTCAGATTGACCATGCCTCTGGTGGCAGCACCTCCTGCTGCGGAAATGACTAGCACGCGGCTTTTCTCGGCCAGCTCTTCCAGAGTTGCGCAAAACCCTGCCGGGTGGTCCGCATCCGGTTTCAGATCGCAGTAAAGGATGTTGCAGTCGAACGCCTCCAAGATCCGGGCAATCTTCTTGCCAATGCGGCCATAACCGAAAATGCCCACGGTCTTGCCGCGTATGTCGAACCCTGTGCCCAGCTTCCCATTGGCCCAATTGCCGGCGCGCACGAAGTGATCGCCCTCCACAAGTCGGCGGCTGCCAGCCAGAATCAGGGCGATTGCCATGTCTGCTACCGCACTGGTGAGGCTGTCCGGCGTTGTTGTTATGGCAATTGAGCGCCTGCGGGCTTCGTTCAGGTCAATCGCGTCGTAGCCGACGCCGTAAACGGAGATCAGCTTGAGATTGGGAAGGGAAGCCATGAGTGCCGGAGGGACGCCCAGGTCGCCCTTGGTGGCGACCACCGTTACGTCCTTGGCAAGTTCTGCGGGCAATACTTGAGGGTTACCGAGGTCCCAGTATCTTATGACTGGGGCGACAGCTTCCAAATCTGAATTGATGCACTCAGGGGTGTAAGGGCTGAGTTGCAAAATGTGGCTCATTATGTCTCCGGTCGCAGTGGCGCAAGGCGCCGGTCATTCCCAGATGAACCGCCGAGCTACCAAAATTCCCTCTTCTCTCCCAATTCTGGTAGGCACGCCAGTCTGCACATCTGCCGAAAAGGCAGAGGCAGTATGACTTTAAAGCTCCCGAACTCTCAAGCGAAGGTCACCTGAGACAGCGCACTTCCTGCGTTAGCCAAGCAATGTGAACATTGCGCCGACGATGCCGGCCATGCTGACGCCAATGACTGCGGCGCGTAGCACGATGCCACAGCAGTTGAGTGCGGTGTTGAATGTATGAGTAAGCATCGAATCCTCCCTCACAAAAGAGGCCCCAAGAGGCGCTCGATGCAGGTATTGTGAAATATCTGTCACATAACTGCCAGTAGTAGTGCTACGTATTTTGCGTGTTCTACGATTATTGAGGGGGAGTATTAGACTCTGGATTGCGCGAATTTACGTCGCACCCATGGCATTTATCAAAGACGAACGACTCAGCATCGGTAATAGTGTGCCAAGGTTGTTATATAACATCCAATTAAATTACAGGGGTGCTTCAGCAAGGAGGCTGATGTGGGCCGTCCCGCCAACTTAAGTAATACTGTGTACGCTGGCATAAAGAGCAGCATTGAGTCTGGGGAGTTTCCGCAGGGCTTGAAGCTGCCAACAGAACATGCGCTCTGCGAACGTTTTGGCGTCTCCCGGCCTGTCATCCGGGCGGTGATGGACCGTCTGCGTCAAGAGGGGGTCATTGAAACGGTCAGAGGTTCTGGCAGTTTTGTGATTGATGGCGTTGAGCCAGCCCCAGCCAAGCAAGAGGGCTCGATGGTTGCCTATCAGGTCTCTGATATTGGCGACATCATGGAGTGTCAGGAAACGCGACTCGTGTTTGAGGCGGAGATGGCGGCGCTTGCGGCCGAACGCTGGAACGAGGGCGACATGAAGCGCATGGAAACGGCGCTGAACGAGATCATCAAGGAACACAATCGCGGCGGTGATATTGTCAACGCGGATTACCTGTTCCATCGCAGCATCATACAGGCTGCAAAGAACGCCTACGCGTTGCTGGTGTTCGACAGCATGAAAGAGCAGATCCTGCTGGGCATGAGCATGAGCCGCGGGATTTACAACGTGCTGCCGGAATACGCGACCCGTCATGGTCTGCAAGAGCATGTGGACATGCTGGATGCGATCCGGGATCGAGACCCGGGCGAGGCGCGGAACATCATGCGCCATCATATCGGGTTCTTCGGTGAAAAGGTTCACCACACCAGAGTGTGAAAAACGAAAAGCCCCGCAGTGAGCGAGGCTTTTCTTTTATCGGATGGGGGATCCGATCGTTACAGCACGCCGCGTTCGTTCATGAAGGCTTCTACGTCCTTCTTGAATGGAATCGGCGCTACAGCTCCAAATCCAAGCGTGGTCAGGGCTGCTGCTGCATTTGCATATTTCAATGAATCTTCAAGCGACTTGCCCGCAACAATCTGGCTGAAGAACGCGCCAGAGAAACAGTCGCCAGCGCCTGTTGCATCCTTGGCGTCGACAGGGTTGCCCGCAACCCGATTGCGCTGGCTGCCCGTGGCGTACATGGCGCCCTGCTTGCCAAGCTTCAGGATGACGGTCTTTGCGCCAAGGTTGAGATAAAAGTCGCAGATTTGGTCCGGATCGTTGAGGCCGGTCAGCAGTTCGGCTTCATCCACGCTTGGCATGATGAAGTCCACGTGACGCGCAGCCTCATGGATCACGCCGCGTGCGCGGTCCAGGCCCCAGAGCTTCAGACGCAGGTTGGTGTCGAAAGAGGTAAGGGTGCCACCCGCCTTGGCAATTTCGATGGCCTTGAACACCGAATCGCAAGAGCTGACACTGATCGCGCAGGTGATTGCGGATGTGTGCAGAAGCTTTGCGGCCTTGATGGCGTCTTCCGGAAGCTGATCCGGGCTGACCAGAGAGGCAGCGGAGCCTTTGCGGGCAAAGGTGAAGTGGTGGCCGCGTTCATCATAGGAGATAAAGTAGATGCCTGTTGGTGCTTGCGGGTTGCGCACAACCAGATCGGTATTCACGCCTTCCCTGGTCCACAGATCAACGAACTTGTCGCCAAATACGTCAGCGCCAAGGTGGGCCAGCACTGCAACGGATGCGCCCTGACGGGAAGCGCTGCAGGCGAAGTTGGACGTGTCACCACCAAAGCCGCTGAGGTAGTCAGGGCCATCTCCGCTTTCTTTTACCTGGCTGAACTCGAAGAGTGGTTCGCCAAAGCTGATGATCTCTGCGGTCATAGGGATCCTCTTAGTCTTCCCGGTTTTCTCAGCGGGGCCGCTGAGGCTCGTGCCATTCTCTCAAAAAACGTCGAGGGCTCAACACGCTTGCCTGAAAAGAAGCGGTGGGCACCGAAAAAGCCTCGTTGTGGCGTATCTGCGGCGCTGATCGCTGTCGTTCTGGGCTTGTGTTTGCCTTGTTTCTCGATCTATATAACTTGTATATAAGATACACAAGAAATTATTGATAGCCGGAGCATTCCTGATGCCGAAGCCAAGTGCAGGCAAAACCAAACGCAAGCCGCGCGCTCAGAACGCGCCGCCCACCGGGCCCGGGCGTTATGCGGGGCGTTCGGGAACGTCTATCGCCGATATCATCCATGATGCTCTCCGAGCGGCAATCCTGACCACGGAACTGGTGCCCGGTACCTTGATCAGCGAGACCGAACTTGCCAAGAAGCATGGCGTAAGCCGTACGCCGGTCCGCGAAGCGGTGCTTAGGCTTTCAGAGGAAAAGCTCGTGGAGGTTGCGCCCAAGTCCGGAACCTTTGTGGCGCGGATACCGCTTTCCGCCTTGCCGGAAGCGCTGTTGGTGCGGCAGGCCTTGGAAGAGGTCACCGTGAAAGCTGCCATCAAGTTCGGTCAGCCCAGCGATTTCCTTGCATTGGAAGCGTTGATCGAGAAGCAGCAGGAAGCCATTGATCGCGGCGACCGTCAGGCGCTTCATGATGCGGATGATGCGTTTCATGCCGGCATTGCGGCGGCTGGTGGCTATTCCGGCATCTGGGAGCTGATCACGCAGGTCAAGGTTCACGTGGATCGGTATCGCCGCCTTGCCATGCTGGATATGGAGCGCCTTGGCTCTGTGATTGAGGAACACCGCACGCTGTTGCAGGCCATGCGGGCCGGGGATGTGGGGGCGGCTGTGGGTGCGATGGCGCTACATCTGGACAAGCTGCGTACCGACATGAGCCATTTCAAAAGCGTGAAGCCGGAATTCTTCATCCATGATGTGGATCTTCTGGAGCAGTTTCAGCGCGCGCCCTGGTCTGCTTGAAGCAGTGTCTGGACCTGTTCTCAGGCCGTGATCTGCCGACCATTTCAGCGCAGGATTCGTTCGTTCGGCTCCAGTTAAGCCCTATGAACTTCATGTGAAGGTTGGAACTATTACAAAGATTTTCACAGAAAATCTGCCCTGCCTAAAATCGCAAAATCAGTATTTGTACTAAAATATCTTGAGGCGACCTCAGCTTGCCTCAAGAACACTCAGGCGGCCAATTATTAGGTCTATCTATCTGAAAATAAGATTAAATTTGACTTATAAAGCGCTTTGGGGTGCGAAGAACAGCGTAAGTAACGGTGCTTGGAAAGCGATATGCCTTCCATCGGGCCAGTTTTTGATTGGGCTGGTTGTTTGCGTTTTACAGTTCAGTGCTGTAGCACTTCGAGCCCGGTAGTTGAAAATCAGTCTTCTCATCAGTTGCGTTCAAAGAACGGTCAGTAAATGCAGAGCCCGCTTCTCTCCCATGCCAAGCATCCCGTAGGAACGCTTCCGCATGGTCCACTGGATACCATCTGTGACGTGCCAGGCGTACGCGTCGGCCACCATACGCTCTCCCAAGGGATGATACAAACGGGTGTTACAGCGCTGACCATCGGCGATGAAAACCCTTTTCATTTCAAAACCCGCGCCGCCGTTCATGTGTTCAATGGTTTTGGCAAAAGCGCCGGGCTTGTCCAAGTGGAAGAATTGGGCCAGCTGGAGACCCCCGTTGTCTTGACCAACACGTTGAGCGTTGGTGCGGCCAGCGAAGGGGTCGTACGCTACATGTTGGAGCGCACGCCGGAGATCGGCCGAGAGGCTGGCACAGTCAACCCGCTGGTGTTTGAGTGCAACGACGGTTACCTGAACAACATTCGCGCTCTGGCCGTGCGGCCTGAACATGTGGAGTTGGCGCTGGGCGCAGCCTCGAAAAACTTCGAGCAGGGCTCGGTGGGCGCAGGGCGGGGCATGTCTGCCTTCGGCCTCAAGGGTGGGATCGGCAGCGCTTCGCGCCAGATCACCGTTGGCGGCAGGCTTTATGTTGTTGGGGCATTGGTGCTGACCAACATGGGGCGGATGCCGGACTTCATCATGAATGGTTTGGACCTGGGGTTCCAGCTTGAGCACGCCGTTGACGACGATGTGCATGGCGCGGAAAAGGGGTCGATCATCATGATCGTGGGCACCAACCTGCCGCTTTCCGAGCGTCAGTTGAAGCGTGTTGCCAAACGCACCGGCGTGGCACTGGCCAGAACCGGCTCTTACATGGGGCATGGCAGCGGCGATATCGCCATGGCGTTCACCACCGCCGATCCGATTCCGAACAAGTCTCGCAAGCAATTTCAGAGTATTCAGCAGCTCGATGAGGGCCGCATGGACCGGGTGTTCCGGGCGACCGTGGATGCCACGGAAGCGGCCATTTTGAACTCGATGCTGGCAGCAGAAACGGTGATTGGGCGCGAAAACCACGTACGCCGCGGGCTTTGGGAAGTGCTCGAAGACCTGAGCATCTGATTGATTTCTTCAGGTTTCCAACTCGCCTGTGAACCGATCAATAAAAACGCGCGACTTCTGGCGGCTCTATCGTTTATTACCGAAGGTCTGATCTAGGCAATGCAGGGGTAAAGGTATGGAGTGGTCACCGCAACAGGACCAGGCACTGACTGAAGCCGCCAACTGGCTCCGTGGGGGCGGCAAGCAGGTGTTCAGGCTGTTCGGGTTTGCTGGAACCGGCAAGACTACCCTTGCGCGCCACTTGGCGGAGGGCATCGACGGTGATGTGGCTTTCGGTGCCTTTACCGGCAAAGCGGCACACGTTCTGCGCCAAAAGGGCTGTTGGGACGCCTCTACCATTCACTCTCTGATTTACCGTCCTCGCGGCACCAAAAAGGACGAGGAAGAGGAGGATGAGGGCCCTCAGTTCGCGATCAACCGTGACAGTCCTGCTGCCAAGGTAGACCTCATCATCATTGATGAATGCTCCATGGTGGACGAGGAACTTGGCCGCGACCTGCTTTCTTTTGGCAAGAAGGTGCTGGTGCTGGGCGATCCGGCGCAGCTGCCCCCGGTAAAGGGCGGTGGTTTCTTCACCGACGCCGAGCCGGACATGATGCTGACTGAAGTGCACCGTCAGGCGAAGGATAACCCGATTGTGCGTATGTCCATGACCATTCGCGACGGCGGTGAGCTGGAGATTGGTGAGTATGGCGAGAGCGCCATTATCACCCGCCGGGACATCAACAAGGACATCATTCTATCCTCGGATCAGGTGCTGGTGGGCACCAACAAAACCCGCCGTCTTTACAACAATCGCATTCGCGATTTGATGGGCTTTACCACCCAGATGCCTGCAGTGGGCGACAAGTTGGTGTGCCTGCGCAACGACAAGCAGAAGGGCCTTCTGAACGGCGGCCTTTGGAATGTGAAACGGCTGCGCCCGCCAAGGGGCAACACCATCCGCTTTGATGTGGTTTCGGAAGACGATCTTGCCAAAACCGCCGTGCAGGTGAAGGTGCTGCCAGCGATGTTCGAGGAGGGCGGCGACCAGCTTCCCTATGCCATCCGCCGCCGCGCCGACGAGTTTGACTTTGGTTACGCGCTGACCGTGCACAAATCTCAGGGTTCGCAATGGGATAAGGTGGTGTTGTTTGACGAGAGCTGGGCATTCCGTGAGCACCAGCAGCGCTGGCTCTACACCGCCGTAACCCGTGCCGCCAAGCAGATTACTGTGGTTCGCTGAGCAGCCAAAATCTAAAGCTCTTTGCTATAAACCTCTTTTTAGAAGAGGCGGGTCTAGCTATTACTTAACATGCAATGGAATATTCATATTCCTTATAAATTTTTGAACGTCTTCTTTCGTTGGCCTGAGTGTGTCCAGTGGTATTCCTCTCTCGGATAACTCGATTTGGATATGAGTCCTTGCTTTAAGGATTTCTTTTATTTGTTCTTTTGATAGGCTTGAAGGAGATTCTATTAGAAGTGCTCCGTAAAATATTGTTCTGCGCCATAAATATGCTAATTCGCTGTCACTTAAATACTGCATATAAGGATTTTTTCGATAGTTTTGCTCCCATGCTTTCTGCTCTGTCAATCTCGTGGGCGCATTTTCAATTCGAATGAAGCCTGAGTAGTTTGGCGGTAGCTCAGGAACATCAAAAAGCTCTGTGCGACTTTTCCAAGACCTTGCGAGTCGAGAGATGACCTCATCCAATGAGGTAGCGTGCGTGGAGTGGCTAGCTTTCATTACATGTATGGGAAAAGATGCAGTATTGGCCCGCACCAATGCGTGCATTTCGGTAAAAAACAAGACAGCGTCAATTGCCTCTTTTTTTTGGGGATGGTTAGCAGAGTAATTATGTAATTCTTTAGAAACAATGAACCTGACAGTATCGGGATCGTACTCTTCGTGACCTTCATTGGTGAGAATGAGAATCTTGTGTGAAGCTGAAGGATTTTTTTGTGCAAAGGATGCCAATTGGCCCCTTGCTTTCTTAATGTGAGTTCTGATCGCTCGGCCTAAGCGGTCCGAAACTTTTGATTTGAAACGAAGTGCATTTTCTGGTTCTAGATTTTTCAAAACACTTTGAAGAGGCCAGTCGCCATAAAAGCGTGGCAAATCAATCGATTCTTGCGATTGGTTTACGGCATTATCTATTCTCTCTTGAGGTGAGCCAGTTAAGCTTTTCATCTCAATCAGCAGTTCCCCCCCAAGGCATAAAAAATCGGGTCTTTTTTCAGTGTCTCCATTTAGATCAAGCGAAAGACCCTCAAAGTCTCTAAGCAGCATTTCTTCTATGCGAGGCGATAACTCTTGGACATCCCCATTCCGTGTTACGAATATGCGATCAGTGGTCTCCGCATTTGACATGAAAATTCCTTAAATATTGTGCCAGAAAAATCTTTGCGGTTGAATTTGAAAGCCGCAATGAGTTTACAACCGTCGTCCCAGTACAAAACGAACAGTGCAAAATTCGAAAGCGGACTGTGCGAAGTGTTGTATTAGATCTTTTGTTCCCGAAGTCCGAAGCGTAGTGTGCTCGCTTACATCTGCCATACGCTGGCTTTTTGAACAATCTAACTCATGGGACGAGATGTCTGATACTGTTGCCTCTTCCTCTCCAACGAAAGCAAGCGCACTGGCGCCAGAGATAGCGCTGCGCATTTCAAGAAAAATTGCTGATGAGATCGGCTGTCAGGCCGGGCAGGTCAGCGCTGCAGTTCAGCTCTTGGATGAAGGCGCGACGGTGCCGTTCGTGGCGCGCTATCGTAAGGAAGCGACCGGCGGTCTGGATGATACGCAGCTGCGCACGCTGGAAGAGCGCTTGATTTACATGCGCGAGATGGAAGATCGCCGCAAGGCCATCGTGAAGTCCATCGATGAGCAGGGCAAACTGACCGACGAACTGGCAAAACAGATCGCCGCCGCAGACAGCAAGGCCACGCTGGAAGATCTTTACCTGCCCTACAAGAAAAAACGCCGTACCAAAGCGCAGATTGCCCGTGAGGCGGGCCTTGAGCCTCTGGCAGACCTGTTGCTCTCCGATCCGTCCAAGGTGCCGGAAGCGGAGGCGGGATCGTTCATTGATGCGGAAAAGGGCTTTGCCGACACCAAGGCGGTGCTTGATGGGGCGCGCCAGATCCTCATGGAGCGGTTTTCAGAGAACGCTCAGCTGGTGGGGCGTTTGCGGTCGTATGTTGCCAAGGGCGGTGTTGTTCAGTCCAAGGTGGTTGAGGGCAAGGAGCAGGAAGGTGCGAAGTTCGCGGACTATTTCGACTATTCGGAGAACTGGTCGCGCATTCCAAGCCACCGAGCGCTGGCGCTGTTCCGGGGGCGCAATGAGGGCATTCTCTCCGTTGATCTGACAATCGACGCCGATGACGTGTCCAAGGTGAAGCCGGTTGAGCAGATGATTGCCGATGCGGTGGGCATTGAAGATCGCGGGCGTCCTGCTGACAAGTGGCTCTCAGATGTGGTGCGCTGGACCTGGAAGGTGAAGATCGGCCTTCATGTGGAACTCGACCTCATGAGCGACCTGAAGGACCGCGCCGAGGAAGAGGCCATCAACGTGTTCGCCCGAAATCTGAAGGACCTGTTGTTGGCAGCGCCCGCAGGCAGCCGCACCACACTGGGCCTCGATCCGGGCATTCGTACCGGTGTGAAGGTGGCCGTGGTAGACGCCACCGGCAAGCTGGTGGATACGGCAACCATCTATCCGTTCCAGCCGCGCAACGACGTGATGGGCTCCCTTGCTGTGCTCAAGGCGCTTGTTGCCAAGCATAACGTGAGCCTGATTGCCATCGGCAATGGGACAGCAAGCCGCGAAACCGACCGTTTGGCCGCTGATCTTCTGAAGGAAATTCCCGCAGAGGTGCGCCCGATCAAAGTGATCGTGAACGAAGCGGGCGCTTCTGTTTATTCCGCTTCTGCGCTGGCAGCCAAGGAAATGCCGGATGTGGATGTGTCCCTGCGCGGGGCGGCCTCCATCGCCCGTCGCCTTCAGGATCCGCTGGCTGAGCTTGTGAAGATCGAGCCCAAGTCCATCGGCGTTGGTCAGTACCAGCATGATGTGAACCAGACCAAGCTGGCCCGCGCGTTGGACGGGGTGGTGGAAGATGCGGTGAACGCGGTGGGCGTTGATCTCAACACCGCGTCCGCGCCGTTGCTATCCCGCATTTCTGGTCTCAGCGAAAGCCTTGCAAAGGCGGTGGTCGAGCAGCGCAATGCGATCGGCCGTTTCAAGAACCGCAAGGAACTGCTGAAAGTCGCGCGCCTTGGTCCGAAGGCTTTTGAGCAGTGTGCGGGCTTCTTGCGCATTGCCGACGGCGACAATCCGCTGGATGCTTCTTCAGTGCACCCGGAAGCCTATCCGGTGGCGCAAAAAATCGTGAAGGCTTGTGGCCGCGATCTGCGCCAGATCATGGGCTCCAATGTTCTGTCCAATCTGGACCCCAAGGAGTTCATTGACGACAAATTTGGCCTGCCGACCGTGAAGGACATCTTCTCCGAGTTGGAAAAGCCGGGCCGTGACCCGCGTCCGGAGTTCAAGACGGCGAGCCTGCAGGATGGTGTTGAGACCATCTCCGACCTGCGTCCGGGCATGATGCTGGAAGGCACGGTGACCAACGTGACCAATTTCGGGGCCTTTGTTGACATTGGTGTTCACCAAGACGGCCTTGTGCATGTGTCACAGCTGGCAGATCGGTTCGTTGATGACCCGCATCAGGTGGTCAAGGCTGGCGACATTGTGAAGGTGCGCGTTGTTGAGGTGGATGTGGCCCGCAAACGCATCGGCCTGACCATGAAAAAGGACAGCAGCGAAGCCCGTGAGCAGGTGCGCGAACGTCAGTCTCGTGACAACAACCAACGCGGTGGTGGGCGCGGCAATGGCCCACGCGGTGGCGGTCCACGCGGCGGTAACGCTCCGCGAGGTGGCAAGCCTCAGGGCGGCAATGACAGCGGAGCCAACAACGCAATGGCCGCTGCCTTGGCAGCCGCTTTCAATAAAGGCAAAAAGTAAGCCGCATGCACGAGAAGGCGCTTTCGAGCGCCTTTTTTGCTCACAGTTCAAGGAGGGGCGTTTTGGAGACGCAGATCTATGTGGATGCCGATTCTTGCCCGGTGAAGGCTGAGGTCTACCGTGTGGCGGAGCGCTTCGGCCTCAAGGTGTTTGTGGTCGCCAATGCGTTCATGAATGTGCCGCGCGATCCGGATATCCGCCTTGTGGTGGTGAGTGAGGGACCGGATGAGGCCGACAACTGGATTGCGGAACGTGCAAGCGCGCGCGATCTGGTGGTCACGCAGGACATCCCGCTGGCTTCACGCTGTGTGAAGGTCGGCGCTGCGGTTCTGTCGCCCAAGGGCAAGGAGTTTGATGAAAATTCCATCGGCATGGCACTGGCCACGCGGGATCTGAAAGAGGACTTGCGCTCGTTTGGTGAAATGACGGGCGGTCCGCCGCCCTTTTCTCAAAAGGACAAGTCCAACTTCCTTCAGGCCATGGACCGGGTCTTGGTTCGCATCCTGAAGGGCTGATGCAAGAAAGGCGGGAACTGGTCCCGCCTTTTTGTTTATTCGCTTCTTTCGGACTTGTGGTGCCGCGGTGGGCGTCCGTCACGACGATCGCGACCGCCCTTGCGATGTCCACCGCCACCTTCGCGGAACTCACCGCCGCTACGGCCACGCTTGTGGGCTGGGCGACGGCCACGCTCCGGATTGCCGTCAATCCGGGTAATGGTGATGGACTGCTCACCGGTGCCGTGAACCTTGATGGTTTCCATGAACTTTTCGGCCAGATGCGGCGCAAGTTCAAAGCGGCTGTCGGCGTCGAAGATGCGGATTGAACCGATGTCGCGCTTGGTGATGTGGCCCGCACGGCAGATCATTGGCAGCAGCCAACGAGGTTCTGCGTTGTGCTTGCGGCCCACGTTCAAGCGGAACCAGACACCGTTTTCGATGTTGTTGCGCGGACGGCGTTCACCTTCCTGATCTGGAGAGCTTTGAAGCAGCTCTTCAGGGGCCGGCAGGCCCTGCTTCACGGAGCGCAGGTAGGCGGCGGCGATCGCTTCTGGAGAATACTTCTCCAACAGCGCTTCCACCAATGGCTGATCGTCCTCGGCCATAGGCTCGGCGAGATCGGCACCGTTCAGAATGCGCTCACGGTCCTTGTCATGGATTTCAGAAGCCGATGGGGCTGGACCCCATTCTGCCTTGATCTTTGCAAAGCTCAGCAGGCGGGAGGCAATGCGGCGACGGGTGTGCGGTACGATCAGCGTACAAACACCCTTGCGGCCTGCACGACCTGTACGGCCAGAGCGGTGCAACAAGGTTTCTGCGTTGTTTGGCAGGTCGGCGTGAATCACCAGATCCAGATTTGGCAGGTCAATGCCGCGGGCGGCAACGTCGGTTGCCACACACACGCGGGCACGGCCATTGCGCATGGACTGGAGGGCCTGGTTGCGCTCGTTCTGGGTCAGCTCACCGGAGAGCGACACAACAGCAAAACCACGGTTGCCCAAACGTGCTGACAGGTGCTTCACCATCTCGCGTGTTGCGCAGAAGATGATGGCATTCTGTGCTTCGTAGAAGCGCAGGGCATTGATGATGGCGTTGTCGCGGTCGTTCGGGGCGACCTGAAGCGCACGGTATTCAATGTCTGTGTGCTGCTCGCGCTCGGTAACCGTTGAGATGCGCACGGCATCCTTTTGGTATTCCTTGGCAAGATTGGCAATCGGCTTTGGTACCGTGGCAGAGAACATCAAGGTGCGGCGGTCTTGAGGCGCCGCGCCCAGAATGAATTCCAGATCTTCACGGAAACCCAGATCCAGCATTTCATCCGCTTCGTCCAGCACAACAGTGCGCAGGGCGGACATGTCCAGATAACCGCGTTCGATGTGATCGCGCAGGCGACCTGGAGTGCCAACGACAATGTGCGCGCCCTGGGTCAGGGAACGGCGCTCTTTGCGCATGTCCATGCCGCCAACACAAGTGGCGAACTGGGCACCGGCATCGCCGTAAAGCCATTGCAGTTCGTTGTTTACCTGCAGCGCCAGCTCACGGGTTGGTGCAACAACCAGAGCGATAGGTTCAGCGGCGCGTGGCAGTTTTTCTTCATCGCCCAGAACTTCTGGCGCAATAGCAAGGCCGAAAGCAACCGTCTTGCCGGAGCCGGTCTGAGCGGAAACCAGCAGATCCTGGCCATTTGCATCGGCTTCAAGAACGGCGGATTGTACGGGCGTCAGTTTGGTGTAGCCGCGCTTTTCCAGTGCGGTGGAAAGCGTTGGGGCAACCCCTTCAAAATTCGTCATTTAAAGTTCTTTCGAGGAAAGAGTGCAACCCGCCTCGCCAGACGAGTATCTTATGGAGCTATCTGTCCATACCCGGAGGGTCTTGTACTCAAATAAGAGGGCGAGGTCAACGCAAGAGGCCTGAAGTATTACAGCGATGTTGTGTAACAGGCGGCTCAAGAAGGACATCCATGTCATAGGGTAACACCGTATATCCAGTTGATTTACCCGGCCATGGTCGGGGTGTGGTTGCTAGTAAACTCCAAGGGAGCCTTTATGGAATCTATGAGTAAACCTTCACTCGCTGCTCGGATTTTCGCAGGCAAGGTGGTTGGGCTCATTGTCGGACTTGTCATCTTTTTTGTGACACCGATGGTTTGGCCCGACGCCGATCTCAAGTTACGCATTGGCATGTTGCTTTGGTACGTATCACTTGGGGCGTTTGTTGGGCTGATCGGCGTTTTTGATCGGCATCCGATCACTGGCATGCCGCTGCCATGGTGGTTGATGGCGCCGGGATTGGGTGCCTGGATGAATTTCGTAATCGTTCTGTTCACTTATGATCGTTTCAAGGAGTTGACCATCGCCAACTTCGGTGATGTGGGCATCTATGCCTCTCCGTACTGGTTTGTTCCGGAGGGCGCGCTGTTCGGGCTGTTGGCCGGTTTCGCCGCCAAGCTTGCAGGCGGTGTAGGCTCGAGAACGGTTCGTTTGGAACGTTCTTGAGCTGAATTCGGTTGCAACGGGCGTCGTGCTTACTTAAGTGCTTGGCAGAGTAACCGATCGATTGGATAGCGCGTTAATGGAAGAGCTTCTCGGCCTGTTCACCAACATGAACCGTTGGTGGGGTGTTGTATTTCTTGTTGTCTTTCTGGTCTCAGGCCGCATGTTTCGCAACACCTGGCGCGCTCAGAAAGAAGGCTGGCCGGTAAAATGCGGTATCTACGGCACCATCGCGGTGGCAATGTTTTGCCTCATGGTGTTCGGGAGCTTCGATTTCTCGAGCTAAACAAAAAGCGACGGTGTCCGTCGCTTGCTTCTCTATAGCTGCTTTTTATCTGCGTTGCTAGGCGTGATTGCGCTTCAAGCTGCCTTTGATTTGCATGGCTGCAATTTCTCACGCAATGGGCTGTTGGGGTCGACCTTGCGGTTGCAGATCACACAGTGGTCGGCGCCTTCAATGGCGTTAAGGCCGCCACAGCTGCCCTGAATCGGCTTGTTGCGGAACACGGCGCCAATTGCCATGCCTGCCATGATGATGAGCAGGGCGCCAAAGACTACTCCGAACAAAGCGAGGAACGTGGTCATTTCTGCGTTATCCTTGTGGTTGGTCTTGTCGAGCTTCGAGCTTCTGGAAAGCGTTTGACGCTTTCTCGATAAATCCATCTCCAGAGCGGACGATCATGTAAACCGGCAGGTTCTCACGTTCAGCCAACTCCATTCCTTTCTCCGGGCCCATGGCGTAAATGGCAGTGGCAAGGCCATCTGCCAAAGCTGCGCTTTCAGCCAGCACGGTCACCGAGGCAAGCGTGTGGTTGATGGGCCGTCCTGTAACGGGATCGATGATATGAGAAAAGCGTTGGCCGTTGACTTCCTTGTAGTTGCGGTAGTCGCCGGAGGTCGCCATTCCAAGATTCTCGACCCGAATTACACGTTGCAGAACACGTTGCGTCGGATCCGGCTTTTCGATGCCAACCACCCAAGGTGTTCCTTTTGAATTCATACCCTTGGCAAACAAGTCGCCGCCAATCTCAACGAGATACTCGTTGAAGCCGTTGGCCTCCAGTGTCTGCGCAATCTTGTCTACGCCAAAGCCTTTGGCAATAGCCGACAGGTTGACCGTTGTATCCGGGTTCACCTTGCGCAGCGCCGGTGGGTTTGTTTCGAACTCCAACATGGTCGTCATGCCGACTGCGTTCAAGGCTTCGTTGATCGCTTCAAGGCTCGGTTCGTCCGGCACGTCCTCTGACGGGCCAAAGCCCCAAAGGTCAATGAGCGGGGCCAGCGTCACGTCAAACCGACCGCCGCTCATTTCGTGCAAGCTCAGGGACGATTGCATGATGTCGCTGAAGTCGGCGGAAACCGGGGTCCACTCGGTGCTGGTGGATTTGTTGAACTCTTCCACCTCTGAGGTTGGAAGCCAGTTGGACAGGCTTTGGTTGGTTGCACGCAAGCTGTTGTTGATGGCCTGCTGCAGCTTTGTGCCAACCATCGGGTTGTCGCCTTTGATCACTCGCACGTGATAGGTCGTTCCCATGGTGTTGCCTGAGAACTTGATTTCATCACGGGTGTCCTCATCCGGACTGCATGCGGCGAGCAGCAAGACCAGAGGGACGAGAGCGAAACGGAGCATTGGAGCCTCTAGTTGACACAGTGTTTTGAGGCCTAATCAGCTTTATTGCGTATGCTGTCAAGTCAAATGCAAGAGGAAAACGATTGCATATGCGCCCAACCACCCGCTTTGGAGGAATGAGCCAAGGTGCTGGAGGGTTTTTGCAGTGAGAATCCACCGTTATTGGTATTTCTGCGCAAAAGAGACCGTAACGCGGCGGCAGACCTTAGAATCTATCTTGAAATATCAGGGACGTGAGAATACTTAGGTCTGGAATCCACGTAAGTCTTTTTGTCGCTAATGGGTTTGTGACGCGCGGCAAGGCAGACCCGTGGTGGGGTGTGTGGTGAATAACTGCCAGATCAGGGGGTCTGATCTGCGACTGTACCACCGGGCCGGGCGCATCGATCCCAAGGCGATGCTCGAATTTTCGGGACCATGACTACGCGGGCAAAAATCTTGCGCGGGTGGATAACCTGATTTTCGAACCTTCTTGCCCTGAAACCTCTCATAAAGACGTCCTATCGCAGCCTACAAGGGTAAGGGATGAAGATAACAAGAGGATTGGATCTGCCTATCACAGGCGCACCACGACAGGAAATCCATGACGGAGCTCCTGTTCTGCGTGTTGCCTTGAATGGCGGCGACTTTGTTGGGTTGAAGCCCCGCATGCTGGTTGCAGAAGGCGACCACGTGAAAAAGGGACAGCCCCTGTTTATTGACAAGCGGTCACCGGAGATCAACTATGTTGCTCCGGGTGCAGGCACGATTGAGGCAATCAATCGTGGGGAACGCCGCGTGCTGCAAACCATTGTGATCCGGCTGGATGCCGAGGAGCAATCGGAAACCTTTGCCGCTCACGATGATGATGCGATTGATGCGCTCACAAGTGATGCCGTCAAGGAACAGCTGGCCAAGTCTGGTCTGTGGACGTCATTCCGCACGCGTCCTTACTCAAAGGTCCCGGTTTACTCCACCACACCGCGTTCAATCTTCGTTACCGCGATGGATTCCAACCCGTGTGCTGCAGACGCTGGTTTGATTATCAACCGCCGCGCAGAAGACTTTGAAACCGGATTGAAGATCCTGGCAAAACTGTCTGAAAGCAGCGTCTTCGTGTGCCACTACCCGAAGGACAATCTGCCGGGCAAGGGCCTTGCAAAGGTGCAGCATGAGACCTTTGAGGGCGTGCATCCGGCGGGTAATGCAGGCACCCACATTCACTTCCTTGACCCGGTCAATGCGTCCAAGACGGTTTGGAGCATTGGCTATCAGGATGTGATTGCCATCGGGGCCCTGTTCAAGACCGGCGAGCTGGACAATGAGCGCGTAATTGCGATCGGGGGTCCGCAGGCGGTCAACCCGCGTCTGGTAACCACGCGTATTGGTGCAGACCTGATCGCGGTTCTTGAGGGTGAGATCAAGCAGGACGTGCCGGTTCGCGTTGTTTCCGGTTCCATTTTGAGCGGCACCAAGGCGGAGGAGCAGTTCGCTTTTCTCGGTCGTTACCACACGCAGGTAACCTTGATGGAAGAGGACACCAAGCAGGACGTGCTTGGCTGGGTTCGCCCGTTCATGTCCAAGTTCTCCAACCAGAACGTCCACCCTTCCGGTTTGTTCCGTGGCAAGCTCAAGTTTCCATTCGGCACCAACCGTAACGGTTCGGTCCGCGCGCTCGTTCCGATCGGATCTTATGAGCGTGTGATGCCGCTGGACATTCTGCCAACGCAGTTGCTGCGTGCCTTGGTAACGCTGGACACCGACCTTGCTCAGAAACTGGGTGCTCTTGAACTGGACGAGGAAGACCTCGCGCTGCTGACGTTCATTTGCCACTCCAAGAACGAGTATGGTGCGGCGCTCCGCGCAAACCTTGAAAAAATCGAGAAAGAGGGCTGACCCGTGGGCTTGCGCAGTGGACTAGATAAGCTTGCGCCGCACTTTGAAAAGGGCGGCAAATACGAGAAGTTCTATGCCATCTACGAGATGGTGGACACGTTCCTCTACACGCCGAAGACCGTCACCAAGGCTGCTCCGCACGCCCGTGACCATCTGGATCTGAAGCGTGTCATGACCTACGTGGTGCTGGCAACTGTGCCATGTATCCTCATGGGCATGTACAACACCGGCTACCAGGCCAACACCGCGCTGGCGGCCATGGGCATTTCCGATGTGCCGGGCTGGCGCGCCGCGATCCTTGCTGGTCTGGGTATTGGCTTCAATCCAGACAGCATCTTTGCAAACGTCATGCATGGGTTGCTGTACTTCCTGCCGATCTACGTCGTCACGCTTGCTGTGGGCGGCTTCTTTGAAGTGCTGTTCGCGACCATTCGCGGTCACGAAGTGAACGAGGGTTTCCTTGTTTCTTCCATGCTCTACACCTTGATCCTTCCCGCTTCCACGCCGCTGTGGCAGGTGGGTGTCGGTATCGCCTTTGGTGTGGTCATTGGTAAGGAAGTGTTCGGCGGCACCGGTAAAAACTTCCTCAACCCGGCGCTGACGGGTCGTGCGTTCCTTTACTTCGCCTATCCTGCCTCCATGTCAGGTGACACGGTCTGGACCCCGGTTGACGGCTTTTCTGGCGCGACTGCCCTTGGCATTTCCGCTGCAGAAGGCGTTGCAGGTCTGGCGGACCACGGCATTACCTGGATGAGCTCGTTCCTCGGCACCATTCAGGGGTCGTTCGGTGAAACCTCTGTTCTGGCTGCTGCCATCGGCATGGTCTTCCTGGTCTATACGGGTATTGCCAATTACCGCCTGATCGTGGGCTGTCTGGCGGGCATGATCAGTTTCACGTTGCTTCTGAACGCAGTTGGCTCTGACACCAACCCGATGTTCGCCATGCCTTGGTACTGGCACCTTGTGACCGGCGGCTTCATGTTCGGTCTGGTGTTCATGGTGACCGAGCCTGTGACGGCTGCGATGACCAATCCGGGCCGCTATGTCTACGGCGCGTTGATCGGTGCGATGTGTATCCTCATCCGCGTCGTCAACCCGGCGTTCCCAGAGGGCATGATGCTCGCCATCCTGTTCGGCAACATCTTCGCGCCGCTGATCGACTACTACGTCGTGAAGGCCAACATCACGCGGAGGATCAAACGCCATGCTTAAACAAAATCCTGAAGCTGAAGGAGCACAGAAGATGGGTCTTCTGGCGCGCTTCAAGGCGCTCCCTCTGGATTCGGCTCCGCGCACGATCACCGTGGCTGTGGTGTTGTGTCTGGTCTGTTCCATGATCGTTTCCGCCGCTGCCGTGATGCTGCGTCCTCAGCAGGAGCTGAACCGCGCGCTCGACAAGAAGGTCAACATCTTGATGGTGGCCGGGCTTTATGAGCCGGGCATCGATGTAGCGGAAACCTTCAAGACCATTGAACCACGCCTCGTGGACATGGAAACCGGAACCTTCACGGACATTGCCGACCCGCTCACCTACAATCAGCGTGCGGCGGCGCAAGATCCGGCTCAGAGCATCGCTCTAGAGAACGATCTGGCGTCCATCGGCCGTCAGGCGAAGGTGGCAGCTGTTTACCTGATCCGCGACGATGCCGGTGAAATCGACCGCATCATCCTGCCGGTTCACGGTTATGGTCTGTGGTCCACCATGTACGGTTTCGTGGCGCTCAAGGCAGACGGCAATGAAGTCTACGGCATGCGCTTTTATGAGCATGCGGAAACGCCGGGGCTTGGTGCAGAGGTTGACAATCCACGCTGGCTGGCCCAGTGGCCGGGCAAGAAGATCTATGGCGATGACGGCGAAGTGCGCCTGAGCGTTGCCAAGTCTGCCCCCTCTGCTCCTGACGCCATGGACTACCACATTGACACTCTTTCCGGTGCGACCCTTACCGCACGCGGCGTGGACAATCTGGTCAAGTTCTGGATGGGCGATCAGGGCTTCAAGCCATTCCTAGATAACCTGAAGAACGGAGATGCCTAATGGCTGAGAGCAAAAAGAAAATGTTGCTCGACCCGCTCGTCGACAACAACCCGATTACCCTTCAGGTTCTGGGTATCTGTTCCGCGCTCGCGGTGACGTCTTCCCTGCAGGTGGCATTGGTTATGTCTCTTGCCGTGACGTCTGTTGTTGCGCTGTCGAACTTCTCTATCTCCCTGATCCGTAATCAGATCCCTTCTTCCATCCGCATTATCGTGCAGATGGTGATCATCGCGTCCCTCGTGATTCTCGTGGACCAGATCTTGAAGGCGTATCTCTACGAGATCTCCAAGACCCTCTCTGTTTTCGTGGGTCTGATCATCACCAACTGTATCGTGATGGGCCGCGCGGAAGCCTTCGCCATGAAGAACCCGCCAATCCCGTCCTTGATCGATGGTCTGGGCAACGGTCTGGGCTACTCCCTGATCCTGCTCCTTGTTGGCTTCGTGCGTGAACTGTTTGGCTCCGGCTCCTTGTTCGGAATTCAGGTTCTGCAGACCGTCAACAACGGTGGCTGGTACGTGCCAAACGGCATGCTGTTGCTGCCTCCGTCCGCGTTTTTCATCATCGGCCTGCTGATCTGGGCATTCCGTACCTGGAAGCCTGCGCAGGTTGAAAAGCGCGAATTCAAGATCATGGAATCGGAAGGGGCACACTGACATGGAAGGTCTTCTGTCTCTTGCCGTTAAGGCCATCTTTGTTGAGAACCTTGCGCTCTCCTTCTTCCTTGGCATGTGTACCTTCTTGGCGGTGTCCAAGAAGGTGGAAACAGCTGTTGGTCTTGGTATCTCTGTTGTCGTAGTGCAGGGCATCACCGTTCCGGTGAACAACCTGCTCTTCAACTACCTGCTCAACGAAGGGGCGCTTTCCTGGGCCGGTCTGAACAACGTTGATCTGCGTTTTCTCGGCCTCATCTGTTACATCGGCGTGATCGCGGCGATGGTTCAGATCCTGGAAATGGTGCTCGATCGCTTCTTCCCTGCGCTCTACAACGCGCTGGGTATCTTCCTGCCGCTCATTACCGTGAACTGCGCGATCCTCGGTGGTTCCTTGTTCATGGTGGAGCGCGACTACTCCTTCCCGGAAGCCAGTGTCTACGGCATTGCCTCCGGCATCGGTTGGGCACTTGCCATTACCGCGCTTGCCGGTGTGCGTGAAAAGCTCAAGTACTCAGACGTTCCGGACGGTCTGCAGGGATTGGGTATCACCTTTATCTCCGTAGGTTTGATGGCCATGGGCTTCATGGCGTTCTCCGGCGTGAAACTGTAATAGGGGGTATCAATGGAAGATTTTGCAGCGGGTATCTCGCTCTTTACGCTTATCGTTCTTGCTCTCGTTACGGTTATTCTGGTGGCGCGCTCCAAGCTGGTGGCCTCTGGTAACGTGAACATCGAGATCAACGGTGAGCGGACCATTTCCGTTCCAGCGGGTGGCAAGCTGCTTGGTGCGCTTGCCGATGAAAAGATCTTTGTGTCTTCAGCCTGTGGTGGCGGTGGCACCTGCGCTCAGTGCCGTGTGCGTGTGACCGATGGTGGTGGCTCCATTCTGCCAACAGAGGAAAGCCACATCACCAAGCGCGAAGCGCGTTGCGGCGACCGCCTTTCCTGTCAGGTGGCTGTTAAGCAAGACATGAAGATTGAAGTTCCGGAGGAAGTGTTTGGCGTCAAAAAGTGGGAGTGTACAGTTCGCTCCAACG
Organism: Nesiotobacter zosterae; assembly: GCF_033843645.1. Classification (NCBI taxonomy): domain Bacteria; kingdom Pseudomonadati; phylum Pseudomonadota; class Alphaproteobacteria; order Hyphomicrobiales; family Stappiaceae; genus Nesiotobacter; species Nesiotobacter zosterae. Next base: position 51,496 of record NZ_JAWXVZ010000016.1, read on the forward strand.
ACAACGTGGCGACCTTCATCAAGGAACTCGTTCTGGAACTGCCAGCAGGTGAGAACGTCAACTTCCGCGCTGGTGGCTACATTCAGATCGAGTGTCCGCCCTACAAGCACTCCTTCAAGGAGTTCGATGTGGCGGAAGAGTACCGCGAAGACTGGGACAAGTTTAAGCTTTGGGACATCGAAGCCCGCAGCGACGTGCCGGTTATCCGTGCGTATTCCATGGCGAACTACCCAGAGGAAAAGGGCATCATCATGCTCAACGTGCGTATCGCTACGCCGCCTCCGGGATCAAACGGCATCCTGCCGGGCGCCATGTCCTCCTACATCTTCAACCTGAAGCCAGGTGACAAGGTGACCATCTCCGGTCCGTTCGGCGAGTTCTTCGCACGCGACACCGACAAGGAGATGATCTTCGTAGGCGGTGGTGCGGGTATGGCTCCAATGCGCTCCCACATCTTCGACCAGATGGGCCGCATCAAGACCGACCGTAAGGTGACCTTCTGGTATGGTGCCCGCTCCAAGCGTGAAATGTTCTATGTTGAGGACTTTGACAAGCTTCAGGCGGAAAACCCGAACTTCAAGTGGCACGTAGCTCTTTCCGATCCGCTGCCAGATGATGACTGGGACGGCTACACTGGGTTCATTCACAATGTTCTGTTCGAGCAGTACCTGAAGAACCACCCGGCACCGGAAGACTGCGAGTATTACCTCTGTGGTCCCCCAATCATGAACACCTCCGTGATCAACATGCTGCTTGATCTGGGCGTGGAACGTGAAGACATCATGTTGGATGACTTCGGCGGCTAAGTGCTTGCCATATTGAGATAAATGAAGCCGGCCCCCGCGGGAGCCGGCTTTTTTCATGTTTTGCCCGGTGTGGATCACCATACGTAAGAGCGCGACATAGCGTCCTTATGCCTTAAACATCGCACGATTTTCAACTATCTCTAAGGCATCGCATTTTTGAGCGTGCATCCGCGCGCCGTTTAGAGGACCTGAAAGCATATGTTCGACAAGCTGATTGAGCGCCAAATTAGTCTGGCAAAGTCTCGCGGCGAGCTGGACGATATTGCCGGGTCCGGTAAACCGATCCCCCGCCGCTACGGTTTGCGCCCTGTTTCCACCACCGAGGCCTTGAGCGTTCGCGCCATGCGCAGTGCCAAGGGCGGTGACATTGCTGAGGCCATAAAGGACCTTCAGGGGAAATTGGCGACTGAAACCGATGACGACAAGCGCAAGGAATTGCAGAAGGCCATTTCTGACCTTCAGCTGCGCCAGTCCGTTGAAAAAGAAGCGCGGCTTGGCATGATGCGCGGCTAGGCTTCTGAGCGTTTCATCGCGCCTGCGGGTGAAAAACGCTTGCGATACTCTCCCGGTGACAACCCAATCACCTTTTGAAAGACCTTGCGAAACGCTGCAGGGTCTTGATAACCGACAGACCACGCGATTTCGTCGACCGGCCTGGAGCTGAGCTCCAGTTGGCTTCGCGCCTTTTCTACCCGCACCATCTGCAGATATGTGTTGGGCTTGTGGCTTGTCGCGCGGTGAAAGCGGCGCAAGAAGGTGCGCGAGGTCAAGCCTGCCCGTTCTGCCATTTCTGAAACCGTAAGGCTGTCACTGTAGGCGGTTTGAAGCCAGTGCTGCACCTTCAGGATTGCGCCATCCCCATGCTGCAGTTCTGGCAGGAACGTCTTGTAAAACCGCTGTTCGCGTCCTCCGGGCTCAATAAGCAGCTGATGCGCCAGTTGCAACATGATGCTTGGCCCCATGAAGCGTTCCACAATGCGCAGACCCAAATCGGTCCATGCCATGACGCCGCCTGCCGTAATGATGTCTCCGTCGTCAATGATCAGCTGGTCGGTCTTCAGGTGGACCTCTGGAAAGTTCTCCCCAAACTGTCTGCTCAGCGCCCAATGTGTTGTTGCAGGACGACCATTCAGCCGCCCCGATGCCGCGAGTAGGAACGCTCCGGCACAGGCCGAACTGAGAACCGCGCCTTTATCGTGTTGAGCCGCCATCCACTGATGGAGGGCGTTGTGTCCGCGATACTTTTCTTGCTGCAAGCTCGGCGGTGCGATGATGGCCGCACACGTTTCGAGTTTTATGAGGGCCGCAGGACACACTTCGGTGTTGCCTTCTGTTACGTCGACGACGTGGGGCACCAGCAGCGCGGCACCATGACCGCTCGCAAATGAATTTGCGACTTCGAACATGTCCTTCAAACCGTAAAGTGCGGCCAACTGAGCGCCCGGATAATTGAGAAGGGCAACATTGCGGGGTGTTCCATGCGAGGTCATTTGTCATTTATAGACCGCTTTTAGTCGAAACCGCCAATGCTAATGGGGAGAGCGACGCCCTAAAGTGCCTCTCATGTCACGGCCACGGACAAGGAGCGAGCTATGACCAACAAGGCCCTTCTAATCATTGACGTACAGAACGACTATTTTCCCGGCGGGGCTTGGGAGCTGGTCGGCATGGAAGCTGCGGCTGCAAACACTGCCAAGCTCATTGAGAAGACCCGTTCAGCGGGTGAAACCGTTGTGCACGTCCAGCATGTCTTTACGGGGGGTGGCGCACCCTTCTTTAACGAAGGCACTGAAGGCGTTGAGATTCACGAGAGCTGCAAGCCGCTGGACGGTGAAGCCTTGGTGCAGAAACCTAAGGCAAACAGCTTTCTCGACACCAACCTAAAAGAAGTGCTGGATGCAGCGGGTGTTGAAGAACTGGTTGTCGTTGGCGCAATGACACAAAACTGCATCGACTCCACGGTTCGAGCGGCAGCGGACTTGGGCTACAAAGTCACCGTGGTGCACGATGCCTGCGCTACCCGCGATCTGGAACTGAATGGCGAAGTGATACCAGCAAAGGCCGTTCAGGCATCTTTCATGGCGGCGCTTGGCTTTTCTTTCGCTTCCGTGATTGACACCAAGGCGTACCTTGCAGCCTAAGCGCTGCGCCTCACCGCATATGCCATCAGCCGGCGGCTGACCTCAAGAGTGGGGCGCTGTGCATTGATGGCGCGCAGGAACGGCCAGATTGCTGCTGCCATGAACAGGGCTGCGAGAAAGAACGGCGCACCGGGGAAGTAGAGTGTTTCCGGTGAGCCGGTTGCCAGCGTGAACACCTGTGTCATCAGCAAGGTTGAAATCACGTTAGTCAGCCCGGTGATGCTGGTCATGGCCCCTTGTAGCTCGCCCTGCCGGTCTGCTGTCACGGACTGGCTCATCAGGCCCGTAAGCGCGGGCAGGATCATGGCCCCGAGCGCTGCAAGTGGCAACAGCATAACAACCGCCCAAGTGTAAGGCGCAAAGGCAAATCCGAAGAGTGCGAGAATGGAGAAGCCAAATCCGAACAGCGCTGTTTTTTCTTCCCCATGGCGCGGGATGATCCAGCGGATCAAACCGCCTTTGACTCCGGAAAAGCCAAGGCCCACCACGGCAAGGGAAAGACCCACTTGTGTACTGGTCCAGCGCAGCGCCTCGAAGGTGTAGTAGGGCCAGACAGCGGCATAGACGAAGTTCGCCAACTGAAACAGGAAGAGCGCGATAAAGAACCGGCGCAGGTTCTTAAACTGAATGAAGTAGAGCGTGGCTCCAACGGGATTGGCTTTGCGCAGCTCAATGGGGCGACGCTTTTCCGGGCGCAAGGTCTCCGGCATATAGAACAGGCCATACATGAAGGTGGCGGCGAGCAGCACGGCGGCTGCGTAAAATGGCACACGGGTGCCCAGTTCACCCAGCAGCCCGCCAATGGCCGGACCAAGAACAAACCCCATGCCGATGCAGGCACCAATCATGCCAAAGCGTGTGCTGCGTTTGCTGCGCCCTGAAATGTCTGCCACAGCAGCGTAGGAGGTGGCGTAGGTGGCGCTGGCGATGCCCGCGATCAAACGGCCGATGAACAACAGCCAGATGTGATTGGCAAATGTCATGATCAGGTAGTCGATGACAAGAACCGCCAGTGACACCAGAAGAACGGGACGGCGGCCGAAGCGGTCGGAGAGGGCACCAATGGTGGCGCCAAACAGAAACTGCATGATCGCATAAACGGCCGCGATGAAACCGCCCCACATGGCAGCTCCGGCAATGCCCGTGCCTGTAAGTTCAGAAACGAGATGCGGTGTCACAGGAATGATCAGGCCAGCGCCAATGGCATTCAGCAGAGCTGTGCAGCCCACAAAGAACAGGGTGTGGGACTTGGCGCTTATCGAAAAATTCAGAAAAAGTGCACGCATTCTTGTCTCGCTGGCGATCCGCTGGTGTCTACCAGAGCCGCCAGTCAAGTAAAGAAGAATCGGCAGTTTTCCGCGTTGTTCAGAGGGGGTGCTGCCACCTTCATGCTTTTGTTATGTGCGCCAGGGTGGTGTTTTCTTGGCAAAGAACGCGTCAATCCCGGCTTGCGCTTCCTCTGTTTCCCAACGGTCCGCCAGCTTGCCCACGGTGTAGTTGATCTGGCCTTCCGCTGGCATGCGGGCGAGGGCGCAGCACAGTGCCTTGGCATCGGCCACTGCACCGGGGGCACAGCTTAGGTAGCTTTGAGCTTCCTCCTGCACGACGGTGTCCAGCGCATCCGCACCGGTCACCAGCGAGACCAGGCCGAGGTCTTTTGCCCGCTCGGGCCCAAAGGCCTTTGCACTCATGAACACCTGACGCGCGTTGCCTTCGCCCATGCGGCGCACAACGTAGGGACCAATCGTTGCGGGGATCAGGCCGAGACGGGTTTCCGTGAGCGCGAATTTGGTGCCATGGCTGGCAACAACAAGGTCGCAAATGCTCATCAACCCCACGCCGCCGCCATAGGCCGGGCCATGGACACGGGCGATCATCGGTTTTCCGAGTGCGTCCAGCCGCTTCAGCATGCCTGCAAGGCGCTGCGCTTCCTCAATCTTGCCAGCACGGTCCTTTTCGGCCTGCGCCTGCATCCAGGTGAGATCGCCGCCAGCGCAAAAGGTCTTGCCCTTGGCTGCGAGAATGACAACGCGGGTGCTGTCATCTGTCTCCAGCTCATCTGCGGCGTGCACCAGCTCGTCCATCATTTGCGCGCTCATGGCGTTGTGCTTGTCCTCGCGGGCGAGCCAAAGGGTGGTGATGCCGTTGTCAGCGCGTTCAATTTCCAGAGTTTCAAAGCTCATGCTGCTGCCTCTTTAAGCCCCATGATGAAGGCCGCTGCTTTCTGGCAGGCTGTCATGTCCAGCCCGGTATGAAGACCGAGTTCATGCAGGCGTGCCGCAACTTCAATGGTGTTCACGTTGCCTTTGGCACCCGGGGCATAGGGACAGCCCCCAAGGCCGCCAATGGCCGCATCAAAGGTTCTAAGGCCAAGTTCAAGGCTTGCCTCAATGTTGGAAACGGCCCTGTCGCCGGTGTCATGGTAGTGGCCAGCCAGTCGGTCCGCAGGCACTTCCTGAAGCACAGCCTTGAGCATGGCGCGGATGGTTTTTGGTGTTCCTGCGCCAATGGTGTCGCCCAGCGAGATCTCATAGCACCCCATCTCGATCATGCGCTTGGCAACGGAGGCCACCATGGCCGGGTCCGTGTCGCCGTCATAGGGGCAGCGGATCACACAGGAAACATAGCCGCGTACAGGAATGCCATCGCTCTTGGCTTGCTCGATGATCGGTGCGAAGCGCTCAAAGCTCTCTGCGACGGAGCAGTTGATGTTGGCCTGCGAGAAGCCTTCGGAGGCCGAGCCGAATACGGCGACTTCATCGGCCTTGGCTTCCCGTGCCCGGTCGTAGCCCTTCAGATTGGGGGTCAAGGCGGTGTATTTTACACCCGGTTTTCGGGTGATGCCTGCAAGCACTTGCGCGGCGTCGGCCATCTGCGGCACCCATTTGGGAGAGACGAAACTGGTTGCCTCAATCTTTGTAAAGCCACAGCCAGAAAGCTGGTCAATAAGCGCGATCTTGGCCGGTGTGCTGATCAGGACTTTTTCGTTTTGCAGGCCATCGCGCGGCCCCATCTCGAACAAGGTTACATGGTCGCTCATGGGGCCTCCTCCATGGCCATTTGGCGCAGTTCCCGGCGGATGACCTTGCCTGTTGTGGTCATGGGCAGGGCGTCCACGAACTCCACCTCCCGTGGGTATTCGTGGGCGGCCAGCCTCTCCTTCACGAACAGCGCAAGCTCGTCAGCCAGCTCCTTGCTGGGCTCAATGCCTTGGCGCAGCACAACATAGGCCTTCACGATTTCCGTGCGTGTGGCGTCCGGCTTGCCAATAACGCCCACCATGGCGACGGCGTCGTGCTTTAACAGGCAGTCCTCAATCTCACCCGGTCCAATGCGGTAACCGGAGGAGGTGATGACATCATCGTCCCGGCCAACGAAGCGGATCCAGTCTTCCGCGTCCATCACGCCCTGATCGCCTGTCATCAGGAAGCCGTTGATCACCTTCTTTGCGGTTGCCTCCGGGTTGCGCCAGTATTCCAGGAACATAACCGGGTTTGGGGTGCGAATGCCGATGTTTCCCTGCATGCCCCGCGGCAGCTCCACGCCGTTGTCTTCAACGATGCGCACATCAAAGCCCGGTACGGCCTTGCCCATGATGCCGGGTCGTGGGTCCATCATCTGGCTGCATGTTGCCACCACGAGATTGCACTCGGTCTGGCCGTAGAACTCGTTGATGGTGATGCCGAAGGTCTTGCGGCCCCAGTCCAGCAGCTCCGCGCCAAGGGCTTCACCGCCACTGCCAATGGTGCGCAAGCTGTAGTTCCAGCGATCCTGCGGGTTGTCCACGGTCCGCATCATCTTGAGAGCGGTTGGCGGGATGAAGGCGTTGCGGATCTTTTGATCCTGCATCAGCTGAAACGCGGCCTCGCCCGTAAACTTGCGGAACCGGCATGCCACCACAGGAACTCCGTGGTGGAGCGATGGCATGATCGCGTCCATGAGGCCGCCAATCCATGCCCAGTCCGCAGGTGTCCAGAACCGGTCACCTTCCTGCGGGAACAGGTCATGGGGAAACTCAACTCCCGGCAGATGGCCAAGCAACACCCGGTGGGCATGCAGGGCACCTTTGGGCTGGCCTGTGGTGCCGGAGGTGTACACGATCATGGCGGGGTCATCCGCCCGCGTCTTTACTGGCTCGAACTCGGTAGAGTGCCCTTGTGTCAGGGCGTGATAATCCTCCGCCCCATGCAACGCGCCATCGATGCACAGCACCACCTTAAGGTGCGGCAGGCGGCTGCGCAGATGCTGGAGTTTTTCGGCACCCATGGCGTTGGTGATAATGGCCTTGGCCTCGGAATTGTTGAGGCGGTACTCCAGCGCTTCCTCACCAAACAGGGTGAACAGGGGGATGGAAATGGCCCCCATTTTGTGAATGGCGATGTGACCAAAGGCGGTTTCGGGTGCTTGTGGCAGCAGGATGCCAACCCGATCGCCGCGAGCCACTCCACGGCTGGCAAGCAGGTTGGCAAGCTGATTGGACTTCTCTTTGAGATCTCCAAAGGTGTAGTGGCTGACTGCGCCGTCTTCGCGCACAAACACCAGCGCCTCGCGGTTCGGTTCCTTGTCCGCCCACTTGTCGCTGATATCAACCCCGATGTTGAAGAACTCTGGCACCTTCCATTCGAAGGCCGCTCGAAGGCCTTCGTAGGAGCGAATTTGCGGCAACATGATTACGCTTCCTCCTCAAGAGCAATCAGGAGAGCACCATCTTCCACTTGGTCGCCCACCGCCACCATCACTTCTTGCACCACACCATCTCGTGGGGCTTTCAGGCTGTGTTCCATCTTCATGGCTTCGGTCACCACCAGAACGTCGCCTTCGCGCACGGCTTGGCCCGCTTTGCAATGCACAGCGCGCACCTGCCCCGGAACGGGCGAAATGATGGCGCTGCCTGCATCCGCCTGTTCCTCGTCTTCGCTCAAGTGGTCAGGCAGGTGGAATGTCCAGCACTGGCCCTCCATGAAAAGCGTGAGTGTGGTTGGAGTTCTGGCAAAATGGCAGCAGCGCTGCGCCCCGCCGATGCTCACGCGGATCTCGTCACCCTCACGGCGAAGGATCTTGAAGGACAGGCCGGTGTCGCCCACGGTGGCGGACAAGCTGCCGTCCTGATGCGAGGCGATTGCAACTTCCGTCAAGGCCTCGCGGTAGCGCAGGTGAGCAAACTGGCGGGCAGAGCTCCACAGGCGCCAACCAGCCAGCGTTTCCCATGGGCTTGTGCCATAACCGGCATCGTGGGCAAGGCCCAGATCAATGGCAGCGGCGATGGCATACACCTCCGCTGTGGGTTCCGGGACGCGGGTCAAGCTTTCCAGCTCGCGGTCGATGAGCAGGGTATCCATCTCACCGCGCGCAAACCCCTCATGGTTCGCCAGTGCGTGCAGAAAGGTGATGTTGGTGGTTGCGCCAACGGCCCGGCTCTTTTCCAGCGCCTGGCTCAGTTTGCTCAGTGCCTCGCTACGGTTTTCGCCATGAACGATCACCTTGGCGATCATCGGGTCATAAAACGGCGTGATGGTATCCCCCTTGCGCACGCCGCTGTCGATGCGGGCAAAGTGCTGGGGCAAGCGCAGCTCGTTCAAGGTGCCGGTGGCAGGCAGGAACCCGGCCTCCGCGTCTTCGGCATAGATTCGTGCTTCAAAAGCGTGGCCGTTGATGCTCAGCTCTTCCTGTCGCTTTGGCAGAGGAGCGCCAGCCGCGACCCGAAGTTGCCAGTGCACCAGATCTTCGCCGGTAATGGCTTCCGTTACCGGGTGTTCCACCTGTAGCCGGGTATTCATCTCCATGAACCAGAACCGGTCGGGCCTCAGCCCCTCCGACCCATCCACAATGAACTCGACTGTGCCCGCACCTTCATAGCCAACGGCCAGAGCGGCTTTCACCGCTGCCTCACCCATGGCGGCACGCATTTCCTCGCTCATGCCGGGGGCAGGGGCTTCCTCAATCACCTTTTGGTGTCGGCGCTGCAATGAGCAGTCACGCTCAAACAGGTGGACGGCGTTGCCGTGGCTGTCGGCAAACACCTGCACTTCGATGTGCCGGGGAGACTGGATGTACTTTTCGATCAAAACACGAGGGTCGCCAAAGCTGGATTGACCTTCGCGCTGGGCACCTTCCAAGGCGCTGAGAAAATCTTCGGAGGCATCAACCCGGCGCATGCCCTTGCCGCCGCCACCTGCGCGGGCCTTGATGAGCACTGGATAGCCCATTTGGTCGGCTTGAGTTTTCAGGAACGCCGCATCTTGGTTTTCGCCGTGGTAACCGGGCACCACGGGCACGCCGGAATGTTCCATCAGTTGCTTTGCAGCATCCTTGAGGCCCATGGCGCGGATTGCACTGGCAGGCGGGCCAATGAACACAAGGCCCGCTGCTTCAACGGCCTCAACAAACTCCGGGTTTTCCGAAAGAAAACCATAGCCGGGGTGAATTGCTTGCGCGCCCGCCTTCTTGGCCGCCGCCAGAATGGCGTCCTTGTTCAGGTAGCTCTCGTTCACCGGTGCCGGGCCAATCAGGTAGGCCTCGTCGGCTTCCTCAACATGAAGCGCGTTGCGGTCTGCTTCCGAGTACACAGCAACCACCTTGATGCCGAGGCTCTTGGCTGTTCTGGCCACACGAACGGCGATCTCACCGCGGTTTGCAATCAGGATTTTCTTGAACATGATTCCCGCGCCCCCTTACATGCGGAAGATGCCGAACGGCGTGTCTTCGATTGGTGCGTTGAGCGATGCAGCCAGCGACAGGGCCAGTACATCTCGGGTCTTGCGCGGGTCGATGATGCCATCGTCCCACAAACGCGCAGAGGCGTAGAGCGGGTGTCCCTGTTCCTCGAACTGGTCAATGATGGGCTGCTTGAAGGTCTCTTCATCTTCTGCCGACCACGTGCCGCCCTTGCGCTCAATGCCTTCGCGGCGCACGGTGGCCAGAACGCCCGCGGCCTGTGGTCCGCCCATCACAGAGATGCGGGAGTTCGGCCACGTCCACAGGAAGCGGGGAGAATAGGCCCGGCCGCACATGCCATAGTTGCCAGCGCCAAAGGAGCCGCCAATCAGCACGGTGAACTTGGGCACCTTGGCGCAGGCTACAGCCGTCACCAACTTGGCGCCGTCTTTGGCAATGCCGCCGCTCTCGTACTTCTGGCCCACCATGAAGCCGGTGATGTTTTGCAGGAACACCAGCGGGATCTTGCGTTGGCAGCACAGCTCCACAAAGTGTGCGCCCTTGAGAGAGCTTTCTGAGAAAAGAATGCCGTTATTGGCGATAATGCCAACGGGCATGCCATGAATGTGGGCAAAGCCTGTCACCAGCGTGGTGCCATAGCGGGCTTTGAACTCGTCGAACCGGGAGCCATCGACCACACGGGCGATCACCTCGCGCACGTCAAACGGCGTTTTCAGATCTGCGGGCACGATGCCAAGGATTTCCGAGGGGTCGTAGAGCGGGTCTTCCTGCTCCTGCAGGCGAAGTTGGTTCGGCCGCATGGCATTGAGATTGGACACTGCTTGCCGCGCCAATGCCAGTGCGTGCGCGTCATCCCGCGCCAGATAGTCAGCCACGCCGGAAAGGCGGGTGTGTACGTCACCGCCGCCCAAATCCTCCGCGCTCACCACTTCACCTGTCGCCGCTTTGACCAGTGGCGGACCGGCGAGAAAAATAGTGCCTTGTTCTTTCACGATGATTGTTACATCGCTCATGGCCGGCACATACGCGCCGCCTGCGGTACACGACCCCATCACCACGGCGATCTGCGGAATGCCTTTTGCAGACATGTTGGCCTGATTGAAGAAGATCCGGCCGAAATGGTCCCGGTCTGGAAACACCTCATCCTGCTGGGGCAGGTTGGCGCCTCCTGAGTCCACCAGATAAATGCAGGGCAGGTTGTTCTGCTCGGCAATTTCCTGGGCGCGCAGGTGTTTTTTCACCGACATTGGGTAGTAGGTGCCACCCTTTACGGTGGCGTCATTTGCAACAATCATGCAATCGATACCGTTAACGCGGCCAACGCCAGTGATCACCCCGGCGGAGGGCGCTGCGCCCTCATACATGCCGTGGGCGGCAAACTGGCCGACCTCCAAAAACGGTGATCCGGGATCGATCAGCCGTGCCACCCGTTCGCGGGGGAGGATTTTCCCACGGGCCACATGGCGTTCTCTCGGGCCTTCGCCGCCACCAGCCAAAGCGGTGCGGCTGGCAGCGCGAATGGTTTCCATCACTGCCAGATGGGCCGCCTCGTTACTCTGAAAACTCTCGGAGCGTGGAGAAATCTTGGAGGTCAGCACAGACATCAGGCGGTTTCCTTGAACAGCTCGCGGCCAATCAACATGCGGCGCACCTCAGAAGTGCCTGCGCCAATCTCATAGAGCTTGGCATCGCGCAGGATGCGGCTCGTGGGATATTCGTTGATGTAGCCGTTGCCACCCAGAGTCTGGATTGCCTCAAGAGCAAGCTGTGTTGCTTTTTCGGCAGAGTAGAGGATGCAGCCGGCGGCGTCCTTGCGGGTGGTTTCGCCCCGGTCGCAGGCTGCGGCCACGGCGTACACATAGGCACGGCAGGCATTCATGGTGGTGTACATGTCGGCGATCTTGCCCTGCATCAGCTGGAACTCGCCAATGGCTTTGCCAAACTGCTTGCGCTCGTGGATGTACGGCACCACCACGTCCATGGCCGCCGCCATCAAACCCAATGGCCCGCCGGAAAGCACCACGCGCTCATAATCGAGGCCGGACATGAGCACCTTCACGCCGCCGCCTTCTTCGCCCAGAATGTTCTCAAAGGGCACTTCGCAGTCTTCAAACACCAGTTCACAGGTGTTGGAGCCGCGCATTCCCATCTTGTCCAGCTTCTGTGCCGTGCTGAAACCCGCCATGCCCTTTTCAATGAGGAAAGCCGTAATGCCGCGTGGGCCAGCTTCCGGGTCTGTCTTGGCGTAGACCACGAGCGTTTCTGCATCCGGGCCGTTGGTGATCCACATCTTGTTGCCGTTCAGCACGAAGCGGTCGTTCCGCTTTTCAGCGCGCAGCTTCATGGAAACAACGTCAGACCCGGCGCCGGGTTCGGACATGGCAAGCGCGCCCACATGATCGCCCGAGCACAGTTTGGGCAGGTATTTGGTTTTCTGCTCATGCGTGCCGTGCCGGTTGATCTGGTTCACACACAGGTTTGAGTGCGCGCCGTAGGAAAGACCGATGGAACCGGAAGCGCGGGAAATCTCTTCCATGGCGACAACATGTGCCAGATAGCCCATGCCGCTGCCGCCGTAGTCGGGATCCGCGGTTACACCCAGCAGACCAAGCTCGCCCAGTTGGGGCCACAGGTCCGCGGCAAAGGTGTTGGTTTCGTCAATCTCGGCAGCACGTGGGGCCAGTTTTTCCTGAGACCACTTGTGCACCATGTCGCGCAGGGCGTCGATTTCTTCACCGAGCCCGAAGTTCATCACTGCTGAAAACATCAGATATCCTCCTCATCAGATGTTTCGCCGGGCACTCCCACATGCCAGCATCATCTGTGCAGACCGCTTTAATTAAACGAACGTACGTTTGATTAATAACAGCTGCCTTGGTATTATTCAATCACACATTAGACGAAAACACGTAGGCGGCAACGAGAAGGCATCAGCGTGGCACGCACAAAGGGCTCTGTTGGAGCAACAACACAAAAAGCAATCCTGGATGCGGCCAAAACCCTCATCGTCAAGCATGGGTTTGAAGCCATGACCCTGCGCCAGCTCGCAGCGGAAGTGGGCGTTCAGCCAGCCTCCATCTATCGCTACATTGACAGCAAGGATGCGCTTCTTGCCGCCCTTATGAGCACACACATGGATGCGCTGATCTGTGCGTGGGAGGCGTTGGAGGACAAGGGCGAAACCCCGGATGAGCAGCTCGAGGCGTTTGTGGCCTTTCACATTCGCTATCATGTGGAACGGCGGGAGGATGTGTTCATCGCCAATATGGAGCTGCGCTCGCTCGGGGAGGCGGCGCGGGCCGATGTTGTTGCCAAACGCCGTGCCTATGAGCTGAACCTTTGGCGCATTCTGGAAGAGGGCGTGAAGGCGGGAGACTTCCCGGAAACCGATCTTGAAGTGGCGACCTATGCCATTCTTGCCATGCTGACAGGCGTTTGTTTTTGGTACCGGCCGGATGGTCGCCTCTCTATTGAACAGATCATCGCCGTTCACCAAGGGCTTGTCATGCGCGGCGTTGTCAGCGGTGCTTTGCAGACGGCTTGACCCTCCATGGGCATCACAGGTGCTTGGCCGGACAAGTCTCTACCCGTTCGGTCAGGATCATGGCCTTTGTAGGGAGCGGTTTAGCGTGACCCTGCGCAATATTGTGATCTTCTCATCGGATAAATGAAGATAAAATTTCACGTACTGCGTTGACAGAGGTGGCATTGTGCCGCCATCGTCATATCCCTGATATTTTAAGTGAATGACCGCCTTGTAGAAAAGACCGACGCAGAATCGGCGAGCAAGGCAATCCGGGCGGGGCAGGACATGAGATTATTTTCGTATCGGAACAGACCGGTGCATCTGGGGCCGTATCCATTGGAACGGCTGAAGCGGGCTGAGGGGCAGGTGAATCTCGATCGCGTGCCGCCCATGACGCCCCTTGTCTATTCCGATCCTGAAAACCCGGAGATCTTGTCCAACGCCATGGCCTCGTTCAGCGCTGTGCTGGATGCCATTCGCGACGGGTCGCACAATGGGGTCATCTCCGAAATCCCGTCGGACCCGCAGGAGAGGGCCAACCACCTCAAGGCGGCTGGGTACTACTTCGATGCCTCCATGGTGGGTGTGGCGCGGCTCTCGCAGGAGCACTTTTTGAGTAAGCCTCTGCGCAACCCTGACCTTGATAAGCTTTCCAAAGACCTGCAGAGCTTTCAGCCCAAGTCGCTTGCTTCCGGCATTGATGTGGTGATGGCAGATGTGCGCGACAGCGCTGCTGCCGTGCCCGGTCCTGTGCCGCATCATGAGTATGCCCTCGTGTTTTTGATGGAGCATCCACGGGAGCCAGAGCTCACTGAACCGGGCGGCGAATGGATTGCCGGGGCAACGGCGCAGCGCAGTGCCATTCGTGTGGCCGAAACCGCTGTTGTGCTTGCAAGCTACATCCGGCTACTGGGCTTTGAGGCCCGCGCCCACACCCCCACCAGCTCGGACGTGGACCTGAACCGCCTTGCTGTTTCCTGCGGGCTGGCAGAAGTGGTGCCCGGCGGCGTCCGCAGCCTGCTCTCCAACCCCTATGTGGGCTCTGGCTTCACCTTGGCTGCCATCACCACCACTCTTGCCCTTGCGCCTGACCGTCCGCTTGCCCCCCGTTCACTGTTAGATCAATGGAGCTCTCACGGTCCGGCGTGGCAGCTTGGCATGGGCACTTACAAGTCCGCCTTTAATGCAAAGCCCTATGAGAAGCGCCAGTACCACATGGGCGCTTATCCGTTTGAAAAGATCAAACGACGGGATGAGCCCACCACCTTCATTGATGAACCGCGTGTCCCCCGCGTTCCCAAACGCACCGACATGTTTGCCCGTGCCCTGTTTGGTGACATGGGCAAACCCATGCAGGAAGCTGCGAAGAACGGCGGTTATCTTTCCAAGAACCCGATGGGTTACTGTGCCCGCCGTGCTCTCGGCGCGCTCATTCTGCTGCAGGATGGAGAAACCGCCCCTGAAATCGCCGAGACCGCGCGGGATTGGGACCGAAACGCGGCCAACGTGAAGGCCGCGCTGTACTTCCTCGGGGCGGATGCAGTGGGGCTGTCCCGGTGTCCGGATTATGCATACTACTCACATGATGCCCGTGGTGAGGAGATCACGCCGTACCACAAGAACGCCATTTCCATTCTGGTGGATCAGGGGCATGAAACCATGGAGGGCGCTTCCGGGGATGACTGGATTTCCGGTGCCCAGTCCATGCGGGCGTATCTGCGCACTTCCATCATTGGCGGCATCGTTGCGGAACAAATCCGCCGCATGGGCTATTCTGCCCGCTGTCACTCCGTGGTGGATGGGGAGGTGCTGCAGCCGCCGCTTCTGCTGCTCTCCGGTCTTGGGGAGGTGAGCCGCATTGGCGAGGTGATCCTGAACCCATATCTGGGGCCGCGTCTCAAGTCCGGCGTTGTCACCACAGACATGCCTTTCACCTATGACAAGCCCATTGATTTTGGCCTGCAGACATTTTGCGAGAACTGCAACAAATGCGCCCGTGAGTGCCCTTCGGGGGCCATCACCGCTGGGCCGAAACGCATGTTCAATGGCTATGAGATCTGGAAGTCGGACTCGGAAAAATGCGCTCGTTACCGAGTGTCCCAGCCCGCGGGGTCGTTGTGTGGACGTTGCATGAAGACCTGCCCGTGGAACCTTGAGGGCATCTTTTCGGAGAGCCCGTTCCGCTGGACCGCCATGAATGTCCCTTCCGCTGCCAGGCTTCTGTCCAAGGTGGATGACTGGCTTGGCAATGGGTCCATCAATCCCGTCAAGAAATGGTGGTGGGATTTGGTCTGCGGGCCTGAGGGCAACTATGTACAGGCGGCGCAGACAAATGCACGCGGCCTGCAAACAGAACTGAACTTGCGCTACGAAGACCAAACCCTCGCTGTCTATCCCGCAAACCTTGCGCCGCACCCGTGGCCGTTCCCGTTCATGATGGACCGAGAAGCGGGCATCAAGGCTTATCAGGAGATGATTTCCGCCAAGGAATACAAGGCCCGTCTTGCCCGCGGCGAGACCCAGAACCTCGCACCCACCTACCAGGTCTCTGGCAGCGCAGCGCCGGTGCTGGCGGTTACGGTGTCCAATGTGGAGTTCATGGTCGATGATGTGGTGCGCTATGAGCTGTCCCACGCAGATGGCCAGCCGCTGCCGCCGTTCGATGCGGGCGCGCATATTGATGTGGTGGTCGCCCCGGAGTTTTTGCGTCAGTACAGTCTGGCAGGAGACCCGGCCGATAGAAGCAAATATGTCATTGGTGTTCTGAGAGAGGACAAGGGGCGCGGCGGGTCAAAGCTCATGCACCGCATCTTCAGCCCAGGCCGAAAGGTTTTCATATCCAAGCCCATCAATCATTTTCCCTTGCATGAAGAGGCCAGCCTCACCTTGCTTTTCGGCGGCGGCATTGGGGTGACGCCCATGATCGCCATGGCGCATCGGCTGCATGCGTTGGGCAAGTCCTTCGAGTTGCACTATTCCATGCGGACGCGCACAGGGGCTGGTTTCATTGAGGAGCTTCAGAAGGTGCCGTGGGCTGAAAGCGTCAGTCTGCATGTGTCTGCAGAAGGCACACGGGCCGATCTTGATGCCCTCATCAATTGCTATCAGGATGGGGCGCATCTTTACACCTGCGGGCCAGACGCCTACATGGCCTCGGTTCTGGAAGCTGCGGCGCGTTGGAACTGGCCGGATGAGGCTGTGCACCGGGAATATTTTTCCGTGCCGGATCAAGGGGCCTACGAAAACCATCCCTTCCTCATTCGCCTCAAGAACAGTGGGCAGCAATTTGAAGTACCAGCAGATCGGTCCGCAGCCGACGTGTTGAACGAAAACGGCATCGCCATTCCCACCAAGTGTTCCGATGGGATCTGTGGTGTTTGCGCCGCCACCTATTCGAAAGGGGAGGTGGAGCACCGTGACTTTGTGCTCAGCCAGAAGGAGCGTGAGGGCAAGGTGGTGTTGTGCTGCTCGCGCGCGGCGGCAGAAAACGGCGTCTTGGAGCTGGAGCTGTAGCGCTGCCAGTTCCTAGTGGCAGCGGGCGACCCACTCTTTGGTGCGTTCATTGAAATCTGTGCAATGGCGCAGCAACTGTTCAAAGCCGTGGCCAAGAGAGAACAGCCGTTTCACGGTGGCGCTCGGGAAGGTGCGGGTGCCACCTTCATTGCGCAGGTCATCAAAGGCTTCGTTGAAATTGTCTATGGCCAGTTCCACTGGGGTGATGCTTGGGGCTGGGGCGTTCCCTTCTATGGCGAGCCCGCTTTCGTGGAAGAATTCCTCCGTGACCGCCGCAATCCGGTTTAGCGCAGGGCCTAGCCGCATGGCGATGGATGTGGGCAGTGGCTCGTGGGTGGCTTGCTGAATGATCACCAGATCGTGGCGCAGTCGCATGATGGTTCGAAACACTGGTGCCGGATCGTAATCGATGGCGCGGTAAAGTTTGCGCTCTTGCATGGCTTCTGCTGCAATGCCGGTGAACTTGTCAAGGTGCTGTTGCAGCGCGGCTTCCAACGGCTCACTCTGGCTGGCGCTGCGGGTGCCAAGACAGGATGCCACGTAAATGGACATGAGTTCTCCCATCAGCTGCAAGGCATTGTTGGTGGCATTGCCCATCTGCTGGCGGGAGCGCACGGGCAGCACAATCAACGAGGTGATGAGGCCGACGAGGCAGCCTATGCCGATTTCGAACAAGCGAATTGCGGCAGATTCAACCGGGTCTACCGTTGTTCCGGTTGGGGCCATCAACACAATGATTGCTGTGATCGGTGCAACCCTCAGGCCGGGACGCATGGCAGTGAGAAAGGCAAGCGGGCCGATCGCCATCACCAACGCCTCACCGAGGCCAATGGCATCCGTGTGCGGCACAAACGCGCCAATGGCTCCGCCCCAGATTGCGCCGGCTACAGTGCCGATAAACCGATCACCGGAGGCTTTGATGGAGCCGCCCACGCTGCCTTGCGTTACGATCAGCGCCGTGAGAACCGCCCATTGCGGCTGGGGGATGCCGATCAGCCGCGTCACCACGTAGGTTGCAACCACAGACATGAGAAGGCGCGCTGCCAGAAAAAGCTGGCTGCGATGGCGAATGATCCAGTTTTGTTTTGGCTGTTCGGCGATCATATGGGGGCCGTTTGGCTGCCGGGCACGGTTTGGTGGAGGTTGGCCCGTGATTTATGTTGGCGGTTTTCAAGCTCACCCCTTTCTCAGGGGCATCTATTCATAGATGGAGGCGCTTGGTTTTTGAATCTCTAAAACCGCAGAGCAGACCTGCCTGTCCTGCCTTCGCCCACCTGAGGAATGGTGGCTAACCGCCCACCTTTCAGGGGGGCAACCCCGAGTGATATCGGAGCGCCGCCCGACCCATTTCACTTGCTGGCCTATGCCTGGCTCACCGCAAGCTTACAGCTCGTCCGCTCCGCTTGTTTAGCGGGGCTTTTGCTCAATCTGCACCCTTTGCCGTCTCTGTAAGGCCCGTGATCACATCGTCATCCCGGGCTTTGCTTGTTCCGCCGCCTTTCTCGGTTGTCATCCCGGGCTTGACCCGGGATCCAGTTGAGCGGCTCGCTAGGCGCGGGCGGTGGTTAGCCAGTGTATTCAGGAGCGTTTGCTGACTTTACTCTTGTCCGGACTTGCACCGTTTGGGATGTTTTGCCTGTCCGCTCTACTGAGTGGCCTATTGGATGTCATGTGCGATTTTTTTAAATGACGCTCTGTTCAGCTCATGGGAGCCACTGCTCTTGGTCAGCTTTGCCTCTTCCTATTCTGCTTCCGCCTCCGCCCCGTCTCTCGTTTGTCATCCCGGCACCGCAGGTTCGTTCTTTTTGCGCTGGATACCGGATCTGTGTCTCGCTGCGCTCGCCCTGTCCGGCATGACGGTTGTGAGTTGGCTCGCTCCGCATCACTATTCCGATGGTCCTTCGTCCGCTTCATCTATTAGCTGTCATCCTCCCGCCACCGCCCCATCTTTCGGCTGTCATCCCGGGCTTGACCCGGGATCCAGTTGTGCGGTTCGGCAGGAGGGGGCGGTTGTTGGTTAGAGGCATTACGCTTGCTGGTTTGTCATTTGCCCGGCCTCGCGGAGGCGGTTTGCGTGCTGATCTTCCGCCCGCGGATTGCGTGCTTTCCTTCTGCTTGCCCGTCGTCCCTGATCACGCGGCGGCTGTCATGTGCGGATGTTTTAAATGACGCTCCGTTCAGATCTTGGAAGCCACTCCTCTTGGTCAGCACTGCCTCTTCCTATTCTGCGTCCGCCTCCGCCCCGTCTCTCGTTGGTCATCCCGGTACCGCAGTTGCTTTTTGTTTTGGGCTGGATACCGGATCTGCGGCTTGCTGCGCTCACCTTGTCCGGCATGACGGTGGTAGGGTGGGTTCTTGGGCCGCGGTTTTCCATTGAGACGCCTTGTGGTCCTCTGCGCAGCCGCTTTGACGCCCTTCGCTCAACCGCCCTGTTGACTACTGTCCTCACGCTTGCGGCCCGCCTTGTTACATCGTGCGCCGACTGCTTAAACGCGGGCCCGCTGCTTGGCTGACTGCAGGCTTAGTGCCCGCACACCCCACGGAGTGGCCTGTTGGATGTCATGTGCGGATGTTTTAAATAACGCTTTGTTCAAGTGCTGGGGGCATTCTTCGTTAGCACGTCGGGGGCCTTACTCTGCTCCCTTCGCCTCACCCTCACGGCGGTCCTTCCACCTGCGCCTTACTCTCTTGCCTGTCATCCCGGGCTTGACCCGGGATCCAGATGTGCGGTTAGGCAGGAGGGGGCGGTGGTTGGTTGGAGGCTTAGCGCTGGCTGGTTGAGCGTTTGCTGACTTTACTCTTGTCCGGGCCAGCGCCGAGCGGTTTGCGTACCGCGCGTCAGCTAGTCGCGAACCGAATGGTTAGAAATGCCGTTGGGGCCACGTCGCCATAGCCAGCGGCCTTCGTTTCTCCGCTCCGCAGCTGCTTGTTGGTTTTGCGCTGGATACCGGATCGGCGCCTCGCTCCGCTCGTCTTGTCCGGCATGACGGTGGTGGGGGTGATCGGATACCTGTTTGTCATGGCCTTCGCCTACTCGCCACCTTTGAGCGGACCTCCCCGCGACTTCACATAGTCTCTAACGTAGGTCGTCGCGGTCACCCTACTTCTGCCTGACACTCCGTTGGTCACCCCACCTCTGCCGCCCCATCTCCCGGCTGTCATCCCGGCCTTGACCCGGGATCCAGATGTGCTGATCGGCAGGAGAGGGTGGTTTTTGTTTTTTGCGCTGGATACCAGATCTGCGGCTCGCTGTGCTCGCCTTCTCCGGCATGACAGGGGGGGGGACGGCGATTTGAGTGTTGGCCTTGTGGGCTTGGGTGTTTATCCCGTGTGCTGTTGAAATTAGGGCTTTGTTAATTTGGCTGCAAAAGGGGCGGATTTCTGCGGTTTGCGGGGTGAGGTGCGGTGGTTTGCCGGCTGGGTGATTTGCTGAGGTGCTGTGGGGACTTGAGGTTTTTCCCGGCTGTGATGACTTTTTTTCAAAACGGCTGTTGACGGGATCGGTGGCTGGGCCTATAACCC
>NZ_JAWXVZ010000017.1:0-59796 GCF_033843645.1 Nesiotobacter zosterae
ATGAACACCAAAACACAAGCTACGGCGGCGTAAGTCGCAAGGGGTAGTTTTAGGCCGCGCCGCAGACCTAAAAAACGAAAACCCCGCCAAAAATATGACGGGGTTTGTCATCAATCTGAGGCCAGCTTTCGAGCTGGCCTTTTGTTGTTTAACCGGCGGCCGCCAATGTGACGGGCCCAATGATATCTTCAAAGCACCGGCGCACTTCGACTTGCTGATCTTCCAGAAGGCGGGTCAGCCGCTCGAAGGTAGGCTCCCCGCCCGCCATGACCAGCAGGTCCAGCATGCCCCTTGGGGCTGTGTTCGGGTCGAACTTGCCTGAGAGGGTGAGCTTCAAGATTTGCGTCAGGGCCTCGTAGAGACGCAGTTGTGGCACAAGCACATCCGCATGGCCTTGGTCCAAAACACCTGCCGAGACAGCGGCCTGCAACGCCTGCTCGGTTTTCTGCTTTAGGACCTGCGGATGATCTTTGCCGTGCGCAAGCTGCAGGTACTGTGCGATGAACTCAATGTCTACCAGACCGCCAGAGACCTGCTTCAGATCCCAAGGGCACTTGGCAGGCTTTTCCTTCTGGATGCGCGCACGCATCTCACAGACATCCTTGCGCAGTTTGTCAAGGTCACGGGCACCGGACTTGATGTCCTCTATGCCGCGCTCGATCCGCATGGAAAAACTGTCTGAGTTTGACGCAATCACGCGGGCGCGGGTCAGCGCCATGTGTTCCCAGGTCCAGGCTTCCTTTTGCTGGTACTCCGTGAATGCGGAGAACCTCGTGGCAAGGGGGCCGGAGTTTCCAGAAGGACGCAGTCGAAAATCAACTTCGAACAGAACCCCTTCTGCCGTTGGTGCTGTGAGCGCGCTCACAAGCCGCTGCGTGAGACGGCCAAAATACTGACTTGGCGCAAGCGGTCGGCCTCCATCGCTCTCGTAGACCTCCTCTGGCACCTCATAAAGCAGAATAAGATCGAGGTCGGAACTGCAGGTGATTTCGCGCCCACCCAGCTTGCCCATGGCAAGCAGGGCTACTTCGGCACCCGGGAGCTGGCCGTGGGTTTCTTCCAGTTCGGCTTGAACACGGGCAAGCATTTGCTGCAACACCGCCTGCGCCAGATAGGACAGGCATTCTCCCATCTGCAAAGGTGTGATGCTGTCCGTAAGGAGGCGCAGGCCGAGGAGAAACTGCTGCTCCTGAACGAAGATACGTGCCCGGTCCAAAGCTTCCTCGTAGAACCGTGCCTGCCCCAAGGTGGTTTCAAGGCCGGAGACGATCTGGGCCTGTGTGGGCACATCGCCAAAGAAGGCTGGATCAAGCACAGCGTCGAGCACGTGAACCCGGCGGGAGACGATCTCTGCCATGCGCGGCGCCGAGCCCATGACGGTGGCGAGCAGGTTCAACAGATGGGGATTGGAACGCAGCAGGCCAAAAAGCTGGACACCTGCAGGCAACTTGGACAGGAACGCGTTGAAACTCAGTAGTGCGCTATCTGCGTTGTCCGTCTTTGCAAGGGCATCAAGAAGGACCGGGTGCAGTTCGGTAAGGCGCTCACGGGATTTGGCGGTCCGCATGGCTGGATAGCGGCCATAGTGCCATTCACGAATGATGCGAATGGCCTCTGATGGGCGCTTGAAGCCGAGACGCTCCAGCGTTGCGACCGTATCCGGATCATCGCTGTCCCCGGTGAAGACCAGATTGCCGAGACTGTCGGTCAACTCCGGTTCATGCTCAAACAGGGCTGAATAGTGGTCCTGAACGGTGTTGAATCGCTTCAGGAGCGCTTCTGTAAACTCTTCCAGGGTTGCCAAGCCCAATAGCTTGTAAACCCGCGCCAGCGCGTCTGGGTCCGTTGGCAGAATATGTGTCTGCTCATCGTTCACCATCTGGATGCGGTGTTCAACATTGCGCAGGAACGTGTAGGCCTCTGCAAGTTCTTCGCAGGCGCTTGGATCAATCCAGCCGTGCTCCACCAGCCCCTGAAGGGTCACCAACGTCTGACGCGTGCGCAGGTCCGGATTTCTCCCCCCGGCAATGAGCTGCTGGGTCTGGGCAAAGAACTCCACTTCACGAATGCCACCACGACCCAGTTTCACATTGTGGCCAGCCACGGTGATCTTTCCGAAGCCTTTGTGGGCATGGATCTGCCGCTTGATCGAATGGACATCGGAGATTGCGGCGTAGTCCAGATACTTGCGCCAGATGAAGGGACGAATTTCCTTCAGGAAGATCTCGCCAGCGGCCACGTCGCCGGCGCAGGGGCGGGCCTTGATGAGGGCGGCACGCTCCCAGTTCTGACCCAGGCTCTCGTAGTAAACCAGCGCGGCGGGAACCGAGATCGCAAGCGGCGTAGCGCCCGGGTCGGGCCTTAGCCGAAGATCGGTACGGAATACATAGCCATCCCCTGTGCGTTCGCTCATCATCTTCACGATGCGGCGGGTCATGCGCACATACTCAACCGGCGGCTCCGCATTGCCCTGCAAGCGACTGAGCTCTGGCTCATAGAAGACAATGAGGTCAATGTCTGAGGAGTAGTTCAGCTCCCCTGCACCGTGCTTGCCCATGGCAAGAATGAAAAAGCCAGCGTCCTTCTCGGGGCGATCTGCATGGACAGGTTCAAACCTGCTGCGGGCCTGAAGATCGCGGTAGCACAAGCGAATGCAGGCGTTAAGTGAGACGTCGGCAAAATCGGACAACGCGCCCGTCACCATTTCCAGTGGCCAAACGCCGCCCAGGTCTGCCAAGGCGGTGGTCAAGGCCAGCTCCTGCTTGGCAAGGCGCAGGACCCGCATGAGGTCGGCTTCACTCGTTGCATGGTCATAGGCATCATGCAGGCAGAGATCGGTAATTATCGCTTCGGGAGAAGAAGTGAGGATGCGCAGAAGACGCTCCACGTCCCTCAAGGAAATCTCCTTCAAAAATGGAGAGTTGACGAACACGCCCGTGAGAAAGGACTTCAGCTTTGGATACTCGTCGCAAGCGCTCTGAAAAGCTTCGGCGATCCCGGCCTTTTCAAGGGCGAGCTCAACATCCTTCCAATGCGCTTCTGCCAGTCGCGTGTCATCAGCGACGGGTATCACCTCAAGACGCTCAGCCAGACAGGATTGATCCTCAAGAGGGTGCGCTACTGAGTTCTCTTTGGCCACCGTCATCTCCACCACTGGTACTCTCCCGGGCCAGTGGCAAGACCAAACGTGCGATCAGGCCCGGGTTACCACTGGCAAGCTCCAACTCGCCATGATGGACCCCAGCTACGGCTTTAATCAAGGCCAGACCCAACCCTGACCCCGGCTCGGTGCGGCTATGGTCAAGCCGCACGAAGCGTTCGCAGACCCGCTCGCGCTCGTCTTCCGGAATGCCGGTCCCGTTGTCGGCCACCTCAAGCACCGCTGTTTGATCCCGTGAATACAGGCTTACGTTGACTTCAGATGGCTTGGCCTCGTCGATAGATCCACCGTACTTCAGGGCATTTTCAATAAGGTTGGCAACGGCCTGAGACAGCAGCTGGCGATCGCCAAGGACCACGGTACCCGTGTCGATTGAACTGTGGAAGACTACACCCTGATCTTCGGCAACAGGCTCATAAAGCTCGCAAAGGTCTTCTGCCACACTCGAGAGCGGCAGGTTCTCCATTTTCACGCCTTCAGAACCCGCCTCTACTCGGGCGATTCTCAGCAGAGCATTGAACGTATTGATAAGCTCATCGGTTTCAACGAGCGTCTCTTCCAGCGCACCACGCAGGCCCGCTTCGTCCTTGTGATCACGAAGCGCACCTTCCACGCGGCCACGCATGCGGGTGAGCGGCGTTTTCAGATCATGGGCAATGTTGTCGGAAACATCCTTAAGCCCCCGGAGCAGCTCTTCAATGCGTTCCAGCATCTGGTTGAGACTGATGGCGAGGCGGTCGAATTCGTCGCCGCTGCCTGTTACCTCGATGCGCCGGGACAGATTGCCCGCCATGATCTGCTGACTGCTCTTGGTGATGCCGTCCATTCGGGCAAGCATGCGGCGGCTGATGAAGAACCAGATGGCCGCAGCAAGCACGACCATGCCGACAAGCCAGAGCTTGAGCGCATCTCCCAAAAGGCCATGAAGCCGGTCCTGCTCTTCCAGATCTCGGCCGACGAGAAGACGGAAATTACCCGGCAGCTTAAAGACCCGCACGACAGCGTTGTAGCTCTTCTCCTGCCCACGGGCGTTCTCATCACTCCGCTCGTTGAGGCGCTGATAATTGACCACGTGGATTTCACCGTCGGCCTTGTCCAGTACGGCGGTGGGAAGGTGGGAAATGTTGCCGGAGATGAGGTTGCCCGCAAAGTCCACGAGAAGGTAGAGGTTTGCGTTGGGCTGACGCACGCGCCGTTCAATGGCTTGAGCAAGGCCGGTGATGCCGCCAAATGCATAGGGCTCGGTCAGCCCGTTGACGTCTGCATCCACCGTTTGGATAACCTGATCTCGCATCAGGTCATCTGTGTTCTTGGAGATGAACAGGAACATGGACAAGGACAGCCCGATGAACACCAGAATGGTGATCATGGACAGTTTGAATGCGGTGGTTTTTACCAGTCTACCGAGCGCCGTCACGGATGGAATACCCTGCCCCGCGTATTGTGTGAAGGAGCGGCACCTCGAAGCCCTTGTCGATCTTTGAACGCAGACGTGAGATGTGAACGTCAATCACATTGGTCTGCGGATCGAAATGATAGTCCCAGACATTTTCCAAGAGCATGGTGCGGGTCACCACCTGTCCGGCGTGTTTCATCAGGTACTCGAGCAGACGAAATTCGCGAGGTTGAAGGACGATGGGCTGACCGGCACGGGTGACGCTATGGGCCAGTCTGTCGAGCACCAGATCGCCTACCTTGAGCTGCGTTTCCACCTGACCCGCACTCTGTCGGCGGCCAAGCGCTTCAACGCGCGCCAACAACTCGGAAAAGGCATAGGGCTTTGGCAAATAATCGTCACCACCTGCCCGGAGGCCTTCTACTCTGTCATCTACCTGAGAAAGCGCTGAAAGAATGAGAACCGGCGTATGGTCACCAGAGGCCCGCAGCTCTTCAATGATGGAAAGGCCATCGCGCTTTGGCAGCATGCGGTCTACCACCAGAACATCCCAGGTCTGGGCGAGCGCAAACTCTAGCCCGGCTTCCCCATCAGCGGCATGATCGGGATTATGTCCTGCTTCCTTGAGCGCCTTTACGAGATATTGCGCGGCTTGTATGTCGTCTTCGATGATCAGGATTTTCATAGGGCAAAGGTCCTTTGGGGGAGTCATAGCACCACACCTTTCTCGGGAAAACAGCTTGATTTTATTATTGAGTTGATAGACCCGGCAGATCTCTGCGCATCAGATAGGAAAGAGGAAAACACCTGAGTGGACGCAGGTGTTTTCCTTGAGTGGGTCGGCTCTTCTGTTGTGTCGGGGCCTAAAGAGCCGACCCTGAGCAATGCTGATCAGGCATCCTCAAAAGGGATTGCCACAAACAATGTGTTTTCATTGCTTGTCACACGCAGGAGAACGGCTTTACGGCCTTGTTCTCTGGCGGCCTCTACCTGCTCGGCAACATCAGCAGGAGTAGAGACAGGATGACCAGCGACTGCGGTAATGATTGCGCCTTGGCGCAAACCCTTTTCGGCAGCAGGACTGTCAGGCTCAACGCGGGTGATGACAACACCCTCGCCTTCCAGACCAGCTTCTTTAGCCGTTGCAAGCTCAATGCCCAGACTATCGACAAGTGCCGTCTTGGTGTCCTTGCTCGTTTCGGCGGAAGCAACACTCTCATCTTGCGGGAAGATGCCAAGCTTTACGGTCTTCTCCTGAATCTCGCCATTGCGCCAGTATTCGATCACAACTTCGGACTCTGGACGGTACTCGGCAATGGTTCGGGCAAGCTCACGTGGGCCGTTCACTTCCTTGCCATCAACCTTCAAGATCACGTCGCCAGCCTCAAGTCCCGCAACCGCTGCGGGCGTATCCGGCTGGGTTTCGGCAACCAATGTGCCATCGGTGCTTTCAAGGCCAAGAGACTCAGCGATGTCTTCAGTCACCGGCTGGATTTGAACTCCGAGCCAGCCGCGGGTCACTGACCCATCTTCCTTCAGATCCTGAATGATCTTGCTTGCGGTGGAGGCCGGAATTGCGAATGCAATGCCCACATTGCCGCCGCTTGGAGAGATGATGGCAGAGTTGACGCCAATCACTTCACCATTGATGTTGAAGGCCGGGCCACCTGAGTTGCCGCGGTTCACAGAAGCGTCGATCTGGATGAAGTCGTCGTAAAGACTTGCGCCGATATCACGGCCACGTGCGGAGACGATGCCTGCGGTTACTGTGCCGCCAAGGCCGAATGGGTTACCCACGGCAACAACCCACTCGCCAACCAGCGGCGGCGTGTCGGCAAACGCGACATAGGTGAACTCCTTGTCAGCATCAACCTTGAGAAGCGCAAGGTCCGAACGCTCATCGGAGCCGACCAAGGTGGCTTCATATTCTTCACCGTCATCCGTTACCACGGTGAACTCGGTTCCATCGCCAACAACGTGTTCGTTGGTGACCAGAAAACCGTCTTCAGAGATGAAAAAGCCAGAGCCTTGAGACTGACCGTAGCGCGGGGCACGGCGTTGTTCCTGGTCCCCATCACGCCCACCACCGAACTCGTCAAAGAAGTGGCGGAACGGATGGTTCTTCGGCAAATCGCGGAACATGGGCGGAATGCCGCCACGAACAGAAGACTGCTGAATTTCAGTGCGGACGCGCACACTGACCACAGCGGGCTGCACGGCTTCTACAACAGGCGAGAAGTTTGCAATTGCAGGCGCCTCAACGCGAACCGGGTCTGCAAACGCAGGCGCGCTGTTCATGGCGAGTGGCGCAGCAATCGCACCGGTAACAGCGAAAGCGACAGCACCGGTCAGGAGTCTGGAACGAAGGGAAGCTTTGGAATTTGCAAGTTTCATTGAATTCACTTCTGTTGGTCAGTCACAATTGGGGGAAAGAGAGCGCCCTGGGGAGCGGAGCGAAGGCGTCTCTCTTCATCTTGATCTACAAAATGAACTCGCGAACCTTACAGAGACCTATCTGCCAGATTAAGCTTCTGTAATATTCCGCAGGACCATTACGCAGATTGCGGTTCTGCGATCTTGGTAATCACCGCAGCGCTGCTTTCCAGTGTTCTGTGAACTGGGCATTTATCAGCGATTTCTAGCAGCTTTGTCTTTGTTTCTTCGTCCAGCTCACCTTCCACATGAATGGTGCGCTCAAACCGGTCAATCTTGCCTGCTTTGCCTTCTGCGACCGCACCGCAGTCCCCGCAGTGGTCAGCAGGCAGCTTTTGATGAGCGACTTCAACGCGAACGCGACCCAGATCAATTTTCTTGAAACCGGCATAAATTCGAAGGGTCATGGACGTGCAGCTTGCCAACGCCACGCTGACAAAGTCATAGGGAGATGGGCCACTGTCCAACCCGCCAACG
The DNA here is from genome assembly GCF_033843645.1 of Nesiotobacter zosterae. Taxonomy (NCBI): domain Bacteria; kingdom Pseudomonadati; phylum Pseudomonadota; class Alphaproteobacteria; order Hyphomicrobiales; family Stappiaceae; genus Nesiotobacter; species Nesiotobacter zosterae. The sequence continues at coordinate 7,467 of NZ_JAWXVZ010000017.1, forward strand.
GATTCAGGTTCATCTGCAATCATGCGATGCGGCCCAACCTTCACCATGTTCTGGAACTTGCCGAGCCCCGTTTCCTCAACAACCGCATTCACGGGTGCATCAGTCACAACCTTTTCGGTCGTGTCATCAATGTAGCGGCAGGCCCAGCCCGCAATCACCCGTGCCGCATAATCGGCATCTTCTGGCTTGGTGAGCAAGTGGTCTGCATTATCAAGAGAGACGAAACTTTTCGGATGTTTGGCCGCAACGAAGATCTCACTGGCGTTGTCGATGCCGACCGTTTCATCCAGAGGCGAATGGAGCACAAGAACGGCCTTCTTCAGCTCGCCAATACGGCCGCGCACATCTTGTTGTTCCAGATCGTCTACAAACTGTTTTTTGATCTTGAATGGTCGTCCGGCCAGATCGACAGTCGCCTCGCCGTGCTCTCGGATGGTATCGAGCGCCACGTGGAAGTTATGCAGCACATGATCTGCCGTTGAGGGCGCCCCAATGGTCGCAACCGCTGTAACCTCCGGGATTTCCTTTGCAACGGCAAGAACTGCCGCGCCGCCAAGGGAATGACCGACAAGAAGCTTTGGAGCTTCGAAGTTCTGGCGCATGTAGTCTGCAGCCAGAAGAAGATCCTGAAGATTGCTGGAAAAGTTGGATGAGGCAAAATCCCCTCCACTGCCGCCAAGCCCGGTAAAGTCAAAGCGCAGGACTGCGATGCCGTCATTGGTGAGCGCTTGCGCAATCCGGCGCGCAGCAGAGATATCCTTTGAGCAAGTAAAGCAGTGCGCAAACAGGGCATAGGCGCGCACGGCACCCGCAGGCAAGTCCAACCGAGCGGACAGCTCAGCGCCAGAGGATCCTTTAAAACTCAGCTTGATTGGCTTCACATCCATTGTTCTCTCCAGTTCTGATCCGAGCCTGCGGCTTAACAGTTAAGAGAGATACTCCAGATTGAAAGGGTGTAATCAACACGAAATCGCAGAAGCGGTTCACTCTTCCTTGAAAAGCGCTTCAAGCTCTTCCTTTTCCTTTTTGCTCAAGGGTGGCGGAACAATCTCTTTTTCCAGCAGCTTGCGCCGTTTGCGCAAGCTGAAAAAGATCACAGCACCGCCGACCAGAAGGATCAACGGGCCACCTGCCCACAAAAGCCATGTATGCGGGGCAAAGCGCGGCTTCATGAGTACAAACTCGCCGTAGCGGTCCACCAGATAGTTCAGAACTTCCTCGTCGCTATCGCCTTCTTGAAGGCGCTCTCGAACCAACAAACGCAAGTCTTTCGCAAGCTGTGCGTTTGAATCGTCGATGGACTGGTTCTGGCAGACCACACAGCGGATCTCCGCGGAAAGGTCCCTCGCCCGCTGCTCCAATGCGGGGTCGTCCAGAACCTCATCCGGATTGACGGCCCAGCTTGGTGTTGCCAGTACCGCCAAAACAGCCAGAGTGCGCAGAAGTATCTTCATGGTCACTGGCTTCCTCTATTCGGCCGGGGTTGCTGCGACAGGGCGCTTGACCGCTTTGCGGGCCGGCTGGGGAGCGCCCACATGGAGCTTGCGGTCAATCAGCGCGATAAAGCCACCCAGCGACATCACCAGTGTCCCGATCCAGATCAAGGTAATCAGCGGCTTGTAGTAAACACGGGTTACGAGTGAGCCGTCATCCATGTTGTCGCCAATGGAAATGTAGACCTGTGAGAAGCCAGAGGTGTAGAGCGCGGCTTCTGTCATGGGCTGCCCACTGACATTGTAAACACGCTTTGAGGGCAGCATGGTTGCTGCCACATTGCCATCCTGGCGGAGCGTGAACTGTGCCACGCGCTCCACAAAATTCGGCCCCCGCTGATCCCATGTTCGATCATAGGTCATGGAGTAGCCGGAGACTTGCTGGGTCTGGCCGGTTTGCATGGTGAGTACGGTCTCGGTCTCAAATGCCGAAACAGTCACGATGCCAAGCGCCGTCAAACCAATGCCCAAGTGGCCAAGCGACGTTGCATAGACGGTCTTGGGAAGGCCAACGAAACGGCTCCAAGCCTTCTTGAGGCCCACCTTGCGCGGTTTTACGCGGTCCACGATCTCCCACACAGAACCAAAGATCACCCAGAACGATACGCCGAAGCCGAGGGCAGCCAGAATGCCTGTCCCACCCATGACCCAAGCCAGAAGACAGGTTGCAACAAGTGTCACGAAGAACGCCCCGGTCAGGCGCTGGGTTACCCCCCACGCGTCCCCGCGCTTCCAAGCCAAAAGCTGACCAAATGGCATCATGAGCAACACCGGGATCATCAAAGGCCCGAAGGTCAGGTTGAAGAACGGAGGTCCAACAGAAATTTTCTCGCCTGTGAAGGCTTCAAGTGCTAGCGGGTAGAGCGTGCCGAAGAACACGGCAGCCGTTGCCGTTGTCAGGAACAGGTTGTTGAGCACCAACGCCCCTTCACGGCTTACCGGTGCGAACAAGCCACCCGTCTTCAGGAGCGGGGCACGCCATGCAAACAACGTCAAAGATCCACCGACGAACACCATCAGGATGCCAAGGATGAAGAGCCCGCGGGCGGGATCTACGGCGAACGCGTGAACGGATGTGAGAACACCGGAGCGTACGAGGAAGGTACCCAGAAGGGACAGCGAGAAGGTCAGCAGTGCCAGGAAAATGGTCCAGACCTTCAACGCATCACGCTTTTCCATGACGATGGCAGAGTGCAGCAGCGCCGTACCTGTGAGCCACGGCATGAAGGAGGCGTTCTCGACCGGGTCCCAGAACCACCAGCCGCCCCAGCCTAGCTCATAATAGGCCCAGTAAGAGCCCATGGCGATGCCGAGGGTCAGAAAAATCCATGAGACGAGCACCCACGGGCGCACCCAACGGGCCCACGCAGCGTCGATACGGCCAATGAGCAGCGCAGCAATGGCGAAGGAAAAGACAATGGAAAAGCCCACATAGCCGACGTAAAGCAGCGGCGGGTGGATGGCGAGGCCAATGTCCTGCAACATCGGGTTAAGGTCGCGGCCTTCCATGGGGGCCGGAGCCACGCGCAAGAACGGGTTTGAGGTGAAAACCACGAAGATCAGGAAGGCAAAGCTGACCCAGCCTTGCGCCCCGAGTGTCGCTGCGCGCAGCTGTGTCGGCAGGTTTCGGCTGAATGCCGCCACCAGTGCGCCAAACAGCACAAGGATCAAAACCCAGAGCAGGATCGAGCCTTCATGGTTGCCCCAAACCCCTGAGAACTTATAGATCAGCGGCTTGTCTGAGTGAGAGTTCTCGATCACGTTGAGCACCGAGAAATCCGAGGTCAGGTAAGCATGGGTAAGTGCTGCGAAGGAAATGAGAACCAAAACAAACTGGGCATTGGCCAGTGGGGGTGCCACTGCCATCATGCGCTGATCGTTCTTCAGTGCCCCCCAAACCGGAAACACACTTTGAACCACTGAGGCGATGAGCGCCAAGATCAGAGCAAAGTGCCCAATTTCAATAATCATCTCAATTCCTTGTCTTCACTCAGAACGGTCACGGCGGCCTTGTGAGGGCCGGAAAATGGCTTAGTAGGACTTGCTGCTGCCATAACTGGCTGCGCCTTGTTCCTCTTCCATCCAGTGTCCGCTATCTTCAAGGGCCTGCTTTACTTCTTTTGGAATGTAGTTCTCATCGTGCTTGGCAAGAACCTGATCGGCCTGAAACACGCCGTTCGGGTCAATGTACCCTTCAGCCACGATACCCTGCCCTTCGCGGAACAGATCCGGCAACAGGCCGGTATAGGACACGGCAACGGTCTCGACTTCATCTGTCACGATGAATGACACTTGCGCGTTGTCGCCTTGCACGACGGAGCCGTCCTTGACGAGACCACCCAAGCGAATGCGCTCTCCTGCTGGGATCTGGTTCTCTGCAATATCAGAGGGGCTCTGGAAGAACACAATCTGATCGTTCAGCGCATAAAGCACCAACCCAGCCGCTGTGGCCAACACAACGCCCGCCAGACCAATCAGCGTTAACCGTCTTTGTTTTCTCGTCATCGCTCTCAATAAGTTAGGCTGCCTTTCAACCCGCAGCCATGCCTCTCATGCCCGGTGCCCACACGGGGCCGTACCAATCTATTTAGAACTATTCTTAGTTCAAGCCCAGTGTCAGAGCCAATGCGTCCAATTGCTCCAGCCCGCCCTGATCTGCTTTCAGGTCCTCACGTGCTGCCAGCAGCATTTCCTGAGCCTTGCCCTCTTCGCCAATAACGATGAGAGACCGCACCAGACGGCCCCACTCAGCGGCGGACCCTCCATCTTCAGTCAGGCGCAGTTCAAGCCCTTCTACCATGCCACGGATCATGGCCTGACGGTCTTCAGCGGTCATTTCCTGAGCTGCGGCGATTTCTTCCGCGCTCGGTCCGGAAAGTGTATCAGCGCCTTCCTGTGGTGCTGGCGCGATTGCCACGGCGGATGACTGCGGCTCGTTGGTTTGGCCGCGCAACTCGTTCAGCTGTGCCTGTGCTACGGGCACCCACGGCTCGTTTTCATCCGCTTCTTCAAGCAACGCGGTCCAAGCGGCAATGGCCGCCTCGTTTTCCTGACGCTGGCCAAGCGCAAGCGCAAGGTAGAATTTCGGTTTGATCTGGTCTGGGGCGGCGGCGCTTGCACGCTGCATCATGGCTTCCGCTTCCGCGCTGATCTGGCCTTGCGCGGCAAAAATCATGTTTTCCGCCCGCGCCAATTCCAGTTCAGGATTAGGTCCAATGATGCGAATGGCCTCGCCATAGGCCGCCTGTGCCTTATCATAGGCGCCAATGCGGGAATAAACCGGTGCAAGTACAAGCCAGCCCTGCGCATCATCCGGGTTGGCGACCAGATGCTCTTCGGTTCGGGTAATCAACTGTTCCAGATTGGGTTCACGCTGGATCTGAGCAAGACGCTCCGCCAGCGGTTGATCCGGCACGCCCGGGGCCCCCACGTAAAAGTAAAGTGCCAGTGCCGACAGCGGCAGAAAGACGATAATCGCAAGCCGCACCCAAATAGCACTTGCCGGGCTGATGCTTTGCTTTGCGCGCTGTTCTGCCTGTCGGCTTGCAGCAAGCAAGCGGCGGGAGATCTCAGTGCGCGCCGCTTCGGCCATCTCCGGAGAGATCGCACCAGTTCGCGCATCGTCTTCGACTTCAGTCAGCTGCTGCCGGAAAACCAGAACATCATTGTCTTCGCGTTCCGGCTTGTTGCGAGAACGAGAAACGGCGACAAGCACGGACAGTGAGACTGCCGCAGTCATAAGGGCTAGTACGATCCAAAACATCATAGCGGTGCAATAGACAGACTCGTGAGCGTTTAGGCAACATGCCCAACACTGCGACCAGCGGTCGCAGGCTCAATATGGTACCTTAAGCAGAAGCACGCAATCCTTGCCGCACAGGTATTTTTACAGATTTTTCATTAGGTTATGCAGCAGCCTTTTGGGCTGCACGGCGCCGCTTCATCATCAGGCTACCGTATTCATTTCCAAAACAATTTTCTCCAAGGGCGACCAGACAGTCGAACGCGCGCACCTCTTTGTGATCATCTTGCAAGTTCTGAGACTGAATCTGTGACAGCAGCTTGTTGCTTCGGCCTTCAAAGTATTGCTCGATCTTGCGGCTCAGCGGCAATGAAGCCTCTGATAAGCCAAGAGTTTGTGCATAACCCGGCATAAGATCGCCCACCTTTAGAACACGGATCGCGTTGCGCAGAGATTTGCGCTCCCCGCTCCCTTTGGCGCGCGCCTCATCAAGCGCGGCATCCATGCTCCCAATGGTGTTTTCTATGTCCTCACGCACCATCTTGGTGATGAATGCTCTTGTCTGCTCAAACACACGGGACCAGTGCTTGCTTTTTTGGAAATCCGTCAAAAGCAAGATGTCTTCCAGAGACTTCAGTGCTTCTCTGAGGGCTTCCGGATAGCCCAACTCGCAGAACGGAGCTGCCTTCCAGTTCTCAACACCTTGTATCTGGCGGGCAAATTCGCAAAGGGCGTGGGAGACAAGCGGCTTGAAAGTGCTTTCCTCAACCACCCGAATATCTCGGGAGCTGCACATGTCCATGGCAAGCTCGATCAATGCGGCAGCCTGCTGCCCCCGTCGGTTGATCAAGAGGCTGGCCACATAATTGATGTCGCCGGGGTGTTTTTGCAAATACTCCCTCAGGTAACGGATGGCCTTCATGCTGAAAAGGTCGTTCTCGTCCTTTTCGAGCGGCGGTAACTCGTCCATCAGAACCCGCAGGCGCTCCGAAGCCTCAAAGATCTTGAGTGCGTCCTCCAGCTCCTCCAGATACCGCTCCCCGCCCAGTCGGCGTCGCAGCTTGCGGTGCTCGCTCATGGACGCATCGGCAGCCTTGATCTGTTCTTTCGCCGCTTTGACCACTTGCTTGCGCAGCTCAGCCGCCAACGACTGGAGGAATGCATCTTCCTCCATGTCCAGCTCGTCATGCCAACCTTTCATGGCGTGCCGACATTGCTCGATTTCGCTTTTCAGAAGCTCATCTTCCAGATAGCGCCAAAACCCATCCAGAAAGCCGCGCTCAATCAGACCTTGAGTCTTGACCGGCATGTGCTCATTGATGAAAAACGGCTGCAACGGAGAGAAGACGGCGCGCTGTAGGGGCGAAGACCTGTAGCCCATGCGACGTGCGGAGGATGTTTTTCGGATCAACCCTTGGGCCATAGGCAGAACAAGGGCGCTATTGGTCAGCTGCGTGCCCTTGGCTTCGGAGGCCTCGATTGAGCGCACAAGCATGCGAAGGGCCTTGGGCGACAGTCCCCCAAGAAACTCCGAGAGCTTTTCCGACTTCAATTGTGCATTAGGCATATACACTCATCCTGAAACTTGGATTGAGTATAATCTGATCGAATTACTTAAGGATTAAGAAAGGAAGATATCCCCGGGACGCACATGGCGCGCCCTCTTAATTCAACAGGGTCCAATTCTTACCCGTTTTACATGCAGCGCCATTAAACACCATCTTCTGCTGCTCGATGGTGATGGCGTGAGAGTAATCACGGCATTGGGTTTCATTCACGAAATAAATCGGACCTGAACGCACCGAACCCTCCGCTTCCGAACGACGGCTGGTCCATTCAACAAGACCGCCAATATCGTTAGAATTCAGAGCAGCTGTCTGCGCCCTCTCCGCCATCGTCAAATCGCGTGAAGCAAGCAAGCTCTGCAGCTCTTCAGAGATGATACCGTTTATGGCCTCTTGTCCTTGCGTTTCAGCAGACTGTGACGCCCAGAAGCCGACCATGCTGGTTTCCCCAGCATCATCCGATCCCGTGGTGCCACAACTTGCAAGAGCAAGACACATTGAAAGGCACAGGCCGATCCGAACCATGGTGCGCAGCCGAAGGCTCCCCTGTTACGCTCTACCAACCCTGAAAACGGTTTGGTTTGTTTTTCCGTTCAAGTCCCGAATTCATATTGAGGGGCATATGCCTATAAGTGCAACTAGGACGCAACCCAACAAAATCACTAGACGAATTTATCTTTATCGCTCCAGATTAATCGCGCAAGCCCCCTCAGGATTTAAGGCCCGGCAGTGTAACGATCGCCTTAAGACCGCCCAATTTACTCTCCTCAAGCTCGAAGCTGCCGCCGTAAACGCCTACAAGATCAACAATAATCGATAATCCGAGTCCCGATCCAGGAACGCTTTCATCCAGTCGCTTGCCCCTTCGCAGTGCTTCCTTACGTTGAATCTCAGTCAATCCGGGCCCATTGTCCTCCACAGTTAGGCGGATCATGTCCCGTGTTGAGCCCTGCATTTCAACAAATTCACAGCGAACTGCGACTTTCCCGTCACACCATTTGCAGGCGTTGTCGATCAGATTCCCGGCAACTTCTTCCAGATCTGGTTGCTCCCCTCGGAATCTCAGCTCCTCAGGCAGGTGACTGTCGATCTCCAGATCCTTGTCCCGATAGATCTTCTCCATGGCCCGAGTGAGGCGTGAGAGCACCGGTGCCACTTCGCAGGACACACCAATCACCCGGCGTTGCGCAGCCATGCGCGCCCGCTCCAGATAGTGTGTCACCTGATCCTTCATAAGGTTGGCTTGCTCTTCCACCTTGTGAGCAAAGCGGCTGTCTTCGCTGCGCGCCTCATTCAAGATCACAGAGAGCGGTGTTTTAAGCCCATGAGCCAGATTACCCACGTGGGTTCTGGAGCGTTCAACGATCTCCTGATTAGACTTGATAAGCGCATTGAGTTCCTCTGCCAGCGGCTTGAGTTCCCGCGGCAGGTCTTCGTCGATGGCCTCTGCATCGCCGCGCCGCACTGCTGCCAGAGAGGCCTGCAGGTTCGTAACCGGCCACAAGCCATAGCGCACCTGAAGCACGATGGCAGCGACCAGTCCCAGCCCCAAAATGCCCAGCGTCGCGGCAGCAAGCTGCGCGAAAGATGTGGTGCGTTGATCCACTTCACTGGTGCTGCCTGCCACTGCGATCAGATAGCTTGACCCATCTGAAAACCCGATGGTGTCCCACTGTACCCTAAGCTGCTGCCCAGCGGGGCCCGTGGTGTAAAACTGCTTTTCAACCTGCTTTTCCGGCTCTTCGAACTCTAGCCTGTCACCAAACAGGGACACACTGTCGTAAATCACCACACTGGGGTCAGCGGCATCGCGAATGGTCCAATACCAGCCGCTCAAAGGCAGGTCGAACCGGGCTTCGCCCAGCGCGGCTGGTCGTTCTGGCTTGTCCGGCATGTTTCTGGCAATGGAACCAATGATGGACGTCATATGCACGTCCAGCCGATCATCCAAAGCTTCAATGCTCGACTTTTGAAAGAGCGCGACCAGCACACCGCCTGCAATGATGAGCGTGAAGAAAGACCACAGGGCCGCAACGAGAATAAGGCGTATGGACAGCGCCATACGCCTTTTCTTTTTCACCTCAGGGGCATGTGTCTCAGCCATTTTCATCCTGAATGCGATAGCCGAGGCCCCGGACAGTCTCGATGAAATCCGAGCCGAACTTCTTGCGCAGACGCCCCACAAACACCTCAATGGTGTTGGAGTCCCTGTCGAAGTCCTGATCGTAAAGATGTTCCACAAGCTCCGTTCGCGATATCACCCGCCCCTTGTGCATCATCAGATAGGCGATGAGGCGCAGCTCGTGGGAGGTCAGCTTGACGGCAGAGCCGCCTTTGGTCACCCGCCCCGCTTTAACATCAAGAACAACATCGCCAATGGACACCTCGTTGGAGGCATGGCCTGCGGCGCGGCGTACCAGAGCGCGTACACGGGCCAGAACTTCTTCCATGTGGAATGGCTTTGCCACGTAATCGTCGGCGCCTGCATCAATGCCAGCCACCTTGTCGCTCCAGCGGTCACGAGCGGTCAGGATGATCACCGGCATGGCTCTGCCATCCCGGCGCCAGCGTTCCAGAACACTCAGGCCATCCATTTGCGGCAGGCCGATGTCCAGCACCACCGCGTCATAGGGTTCGGTATCTCCGAGGAAATGGCCTTCTTCGCCATCGAACGCCTTGTCGACCACATAACCAGCATCTTCAAATGCTTCAGAAAGCTGACGGTTCAGGTCCTGGTCGTCTTCAACCACGAGCAATCGCATGAAATAACTCCAGCCACGCCGGTGGCTTATCTTCCGGTTTTTGCATCAACGGTGATCTGCCGCACTTGCCCGTTCTGAAGAACGGAAAGAACGTAGACCAGACGCCCGCCTTGTTGGCACAGCTTGGCATCCACGATCTTGCCGCTTATGCCGAGAGATCCCAGCGCGCGAGCCTGCCCGCTGTTGACCGCAGACCGCGCCTCACCTGCAGACAGGCACTGCGCAGCCACTGCTGAGGGCGCAAGTGGCACTGCCAGCATAACGCCCAGCGCGACCACCGCCAATTTGTGTTGTAAAAACCAGAGCTTCATCATGAGCCCTGTTTTAATGCAGGTTGGCTGAACATGAAATGAACACACCTTTCATGAAGGGCTGATTACGGCATAATTTCGACAGCTTTGCTGGTTGCTTTTCCACTTCCCACAGTATTTGAGAGCTGAGCAACTGTAATCACCAGCCACTCCTCCGCCGCAATCGAATCGTCTGCTTGCATGGCGGTTGTATAAGTCCATCGCGGCGTGGTCACCTCAACTTCTCGGCGAAGATCCCCCGATTGCGTCTCAACGCGCACCCGGTAGGCTTCTTGTACCTCGCCGACCGGCACTTGTGCCAAGGCCCAGTTATCTCCGTTCAACCGGGTCCTGCGCACCCATGACACCTCAATATCACCAAGGCCGGATTGCTCGGCCTTCAAATGAACCGGTGAGAGCGGGCGCAATGCAATGCCTGTGCCTTCGTAGGTTTTGTCCACTTTAAGGGCGCTGTTGAACGCTTCTCCCGCAGGCAGAATGCGATAGTAAAAAGCGCGTTGAAGGGCTTCCTCAGAAAATGGCAGGCGCTCCACCGCCTCATTGAGGAGCAAAAAACCTGCGCCTTCTGGAGCGCCCCGCTTAGCAAGGTGCTCCGTGCCTTGCTGGCCGCGCAGCAGGCCCGTCAGCTGGTAGGTATTGGCTGCGATGAGCTCCGCCTCTTGAAACTGAAGAAGCTCCCACTCCCCCTGTTGAACCTCGACCGCGCACAGGTTTGCCCCGCTCAGCACGTCCATTGGGTCTGCGGATTGCAGTGCCCCTGTCAGCTCGGTGACAATAAGGCGTGATTGGGTGTCCCACCGCCACACCGGACCGGCAGGCAAAGGCGCAGAAAGCCGCCCCATGGTGGCCGGTGTTGCGACCTCGCTTATAAGATCGTAGGAGGCCCCGGAGCTGCTGCGATAAACCTGCGCAGGCCCGGGCCACGGATCCCCGTGAACCGCGATCACCGGATGGCCATCATCTGCCCCGTCCCGTAAGCGCGGCAAATCGGCAATCACAACGGTTGGAGGCCCCACCCGCGCACCGTTAAACGCAGTTCTCTTTTCGAGACCGGGCACACCGTTGGAGGTCGCTTTCGGCTCTTGGCTTACCTGCCGCGCATCCACTTCCAACGCGTCGCCCCAGGTAAGCCGCTCCACCCGGTATCTCACCTGATCATGCGCGCCATCAACCAGATCAGCGCCAAGGCGCACCACGTCACCGGGTGTCACATGGGCATGACGAGGAGACAGAGTGAAACGCGCGGCTTCCTTTTCCTGCCACAGGCTCTGCATCTGCTTTTCGCAGAGCATTTGCAAGGTCTCGGCCCCCGCCGAGATTTGAAGCGATTGAGTCAGCACCCGTGCACCTGACGCTTCTCCATATCGGGTGGCGACAGAAACGCGGGCATAGTCCTGATAGGGATCATAGCCACTGAGCCGAAGTTCTGCGGGCAAGTCCGCGCTGCTGGATCGTTGCAAGGTAAGAGGCGCTTCCCCTTCCCGCGTAACCACCAGGTCGCCAAGACCCAGTGTCTCGGTGTCGGCCCCAGTCCCTGTCCCCGTCCCCGTACTGGTCCCAGACCCGGACCATTTGCTGCGCAGCGCAAGCTGAACCCCCTCGTCGGCCATCACCAGCCCCAGCACGCTCATCAACGGTTCAAGCACACTGCGGACAGAGGTAATGCCGGGTACTACCAGCCCGTCCAGTGTGGCGGCGGCCTCTTCCAGGCGCACTGCGTCCTCGGGTATCTCGAAGTCTTTCACCAGTTGCCGCATCAGCCCTTTCGCAGAGACCCCGCCAAGGCGGCCATTCAGCCAGTGTCCGCGATACCAGTTAATGCCATCGGACCATTCGCCGGTGTATTTTGGAAAGGCCGGGAACGGGCGCGCATCCCATGTCCAAAGAAAGATCCCGTCAGGGTCCACCATTGGTCCGCCATACACGGCGGATGTGGGGTTCTCTACCATCTCCAAGTCGGGATGGCCTGCACTGAACGTGCTCAGCACCGCCTCAAGCGCCCGGCGCTGTACCAGATCATCACGGGCACCGCTGGAAAAGTGAGGCAGCGCGCTTTCCGAGGATTTCTCATCATAGAATACGTTGGGCTGGTTTGCGCTCAAGTCCACGGCCGGAAAGCCCAGCTCCGTCAGCCAAATTGGCTTGGATTGCGGCACCCACGGGGTTGGCGCGCTCAGTTCCACGCCATTTGCGCGCTCCACATGCGCCTCACTCCACCAGCTTTTCAGGTCCTTGGTGCGGTAGACCCACGGCTTGCCATAGGCACCGTCGGTGATGGTCGTTGTTTGCCTCGCAACCCGGTCCGCCGCGCTTTCATAGTACCAATCGTGGTACTCCCCGCTTGAAAGGCCCTCACGCAGCAGCGCCGGGTTATAGCGGTCTTCAGCACTCTCGCTTCCTCTCTGGTCAGTCAGGGGCACATACCAGTCGATCCCGACCACATCGATTTCTGCATGGCCCCAGAGCGGGTCCAGAGGAAAGCGCAGCTCTCCATCTCGTGGAACGAAGCTGCCATATTCCGACCAATCGGCCGCGTAGGATAGAGTGGTATCGTTCCCGAGTTTCGCCCGCACTTCGCCCGCCAACGCCATCAGCGCCGCGACAAACGGAAACACGCCTGAGCTGGAATAGATACGCGTCAGGTTCTTCAGCTCCGTTCCGATGAGAAATGCATCCACGCCGCCCGCCGAGACGGCAAGGTCGGCGTGATGATGGATGAACCGGCGGTAACCTGCCTCATCAACCGCGCCCACGAACCGGTCCACTTCAGTTCGGGCGGCTTCACTTCCCTGCGGCGTTCCGGCCATATCGGCGGCAAGCGAAGTGGTCAGCCGTCCGCGCCATGGGTGCGCCGCCTGTTCACTACCACCATATGGGTCGGGCAAGCCGTTTCCCTCCGGGATATCCATCAGGATAAACGGATAGAGCATCACCTTCAGGCCGCGCCTTTTCAGTTCTGCAATGGCCTCTCTTACAGAGGCATCCGAGGGTGTGCCGCCATAGGCCGGGCGGCCCTCCACATCAGAAACTACTGGCGCTGTTGCACGCGTATACCCAGCCACTTGCCAGTCTTGCGGCCACGTATTTCGGTTCTTGTAGGTCACTTTCGGTTCCAGCCGGCATTCCCCGCAGCGCAGGTCATTTCCAAACCAGCTCACCACCAGAGCCACCGTTTCAAGGTTCGGGCATAGCGCCTGCAGTTCGTCCAGCGACGCAGCAAGATCGCTCCCTGCACTCTTGCAGTGGCGGTTCAATGTGCGTGTGGCCCCCGGCCCGGTTTCGCTCAGCACTTCCGTTGTGGCGTTGATGAACTCATCGGCTCCGGGGATCAGCGTGATACCGCGCACCATGGGCTCCAACGGCTCTACCGCCCGGATCACTTCAAAGGAGATCTGCGGCAAGCGGTTGCCATAGGCTTCCAGCGGCAAGCGTTCAAAAACAACATAGGCCAGTCCGCGATAGGCGGGCGCGGTTCCCTGTTTGGCTTCGATCAGCGGATCCGGCAGCTGGTCGGACGTGCCCATGTAAATGCGCATGTTCACGCTTTGCCGGTCCAGCAACTTGCCATCCACCCAGATGCGACGGACATCCGCAATCGGCCCTTCACACAGACCAATGGCAAAATTGGCGAAGTAGCTGTGGGTCGTCACTGTGGTGGACGTGCCGCCGCCGCCCTTTCCGCCGCCGTGCTTTTCCCGCGATACCACTTCTTCAAATCGGGTTGCCCAGATGACCTCGCCCGACACCCGTGCGCGGCCATAGACCCTTGGAATGCTCTGGCCTTGCGAGGAGGTTTGCAAATGCACATCGCCAATCCGGCCGCGCTCCACTTCCCGGCTTTCGCCAAACACCGCGTTGTCGATCACCGCGCCGCCCAGCGCGCCGATGGCTTGCCCGATGAGCGCGCCAAAAGGACCAGCCACAGCGCCGCCAATGGCAGAGCCAACGCCGGAAAGGATCATGGTTGCCATTCGCCAGCCTCTCCTTGGTGTTTTTGTGTTTCGGGAAAAGCAAACCGCGCTGCAATGCGGTTCTTCCATGTGGGCACCAGCGCACTTTCCACTGTGCCCACCGCTTCATAGGCGTGAATAAACCGGTCTGGTCCAGACATGATGCCAATATGCTTGCAAGGGCATTCTGCCCGCCAGCGAAACAGCAGAATATCGCCGCATTCCGGCTCGTTTCCGCTGCGTTCCACCAGGTAGTGGCGCGCTGCCGCAAGCAGCGTGTCCCGGTCGCTCACCTCAGCCCATTCCGGCGCATAGAACGGCAGGCGCATAGGTTCAGCGCCATAGAAGATGCGATAAAGACCGCGCAGCAGTCCCAGGCAATCACAGCCCACTCCTTTGAGTGAGCCGCGATGAATGTAGGGTGTGCCCAGCCACTCCCGTGCCTCGTTGGCGACCAGAACCGGCGGTACGATACGTTCAGTGATCACAGCGCCCCTCCGGTGTTTTCACCCGTGTCGCGCTTTGGTCCCCACAGCACGAAGTCATTGCCGGGCATGTGAGGAAAGCCGCGAAAGTTCAGCGTGTTCTGAAACTTCTTCTGGCAGGTCTCGAAGGTCTTGTCGCAGCCTGCCTTCAGGGTCAGGCTTTCGCCCTGTTTCAAGTAGGCTTCCACCGGCCGGGTCAGCACCAACAGGTCTTTAGAGCCCTGCTTTTCATGGCGCAGAACCGTAAAACTCACCCCACCACCGACCGTTTCCTTGGTCAGCGCGCCACCAGCGGCCCAACCTTCCTCAAAATCTTCGGCCCCGGAGACAAGCACCTCCATGCCGTCTGTCACCTCAACCACCGTAACGGACCGTTTGTAGCGCACCTCATCAAGGTTCACCGTACAGGCAGCATCCCCAACCTGTGCCGCGCAGCGCTCGGAATAGACCCGCCCTTTGTCCTCGGCAAAAAGATCCAGCAGGGTGCGCAGTTCGGCGCGAAACAGCAGCCCATCGCGGGTCACTTCCCCAATCCGCGCTTTCATCAGGACCGCGTGCTGGTCCTCTGGCGCTTGCCAGTTCACCAGATACACCGTCACGGCGGCCCCGTCCCAAAGCCCTGCGGCAAGCTCTGCCTCATCCAGCGTGTCCGCTGAAAGCGCGCCTGTCACCTCCTGCGATCCCACGGCAAAGCCATCGGAAAGCTCCGTTGCACTTTCCAACAGGCCAAGCCCGGGGTCATAGGTTTGGCCCCCAAACTGCAACGGGCGGTCGTGACTGGTAAAACCCAGCCGCACACCGTCCTTGCGCTCAAACAGCCAACTGGTGGCCAGCGTCCACTCATCCCCGGCAAGGTGCGCTTTCAGGGCCTCAGGTAGAACTCTCATGGTCGTTTCCTTGGAATGGTCGGTTCATAGAAGCAGCTCAACAAGTGGAATGCTCGGCACCTGCCCCGCTTGAAAATGGGTCAAGCTCGCTTCCAGCTGGTCACTGTCAAAACGCACCGGTGTATCAAAAACAAAGCCTGCGGTGATTGTGCTGCCCCCTTGCGGGATGGCCTCCGCCGAAAAGGTGATCAGCCCCGTCGTGGCATCAAGGCTCACGGCGCTGCCCAGCCCGTCCCCGACCACAAGAGGCACCCCATCCACGGCCACGGCCAGTGTCTGCGCCACAGGCTTGGTGATCTTTCGGGAATAGGCCGCCGCCCCGTTGCCATAAGTCTTGGCCAATTGAAACGTGGCAGTCGCGCCATCTCCCTGTCCCAGCACAACATCAAGAGCCGAGGGCGACCCGGTGCTCATGGCCGTTGAATGGTCAAACGGGTCCTTGAACCTGAAACCATGAAGCCGCCCCCGAGCCTCTTCAAACAGCTCCAGCACGAGGAAAAGGTCACCAAGCGAGCGAATGCCGGTTCCTGCATCGTACCTGCGGCGAGAACCGGCCCAGTTCGAGGCGCGCACTTCGCCGCCATTCCCGAATGTCAGCACCCGTGTGCGTCGTTCTGGTCCGCCACTGGCCCCAAAGGAAATCCCTGGCGGAAAGGACTTTTCCAAAAATGTCATGGGCATTCAGCCTTTCTTTTGACCTGTCTCAAGGCAACCGCAGCGCAAATTGGGGAATGTCATCTCACTTGTTGGGATAGGATCGGAAGGCCGTGCGCTCTTGATATCAAAGAGAGTTGCGGCCGTTTTCATCCCCTCGGCAGAGCAGATTTTTCGGGCCCGTTGCCCCGATCCCAGATGCGTCGGTCCTTGAGTCCCTCCTCTTCAATGCCGACGTCATAGCCCGCGCTGTCCCCGTCCGACGGCGCGGGCAACAGCTGCTGCCACCTGGCCTTGCGAGCGCGTAAACCCTTCCACGTCCGGCGTTGAAATGTTGATGGTCACAGCGGAGCCTTGCGCACCGCCCGCTTCCACACCCAGCCGCCCGCCGGGGCCTCGCTTCAGCGGCAAGATCGCCTCTGGCCCTGCTTCGCCCATCACGCCAAGGCTTGCGCCGGTGCTGCTGCCGCCAATAGGAAAATAGGTGGGCGCTGACACCACACCGCCTTGCGCAAACGGCAGGACGGCACCCGAAGAACCGCCGGAAATGGCTCCGGAAACGGCGCCCGTTATCCCGGAAGCGATGGCCCCTTGAAGCGGTTGCAGCGCTGCTTGCAACGCGGAGCGAGAAAGCGAGAGCGCCGCCTCCGAGAGGATCGACCGTAAATCCTTGCCGGATACCACCGCGGCGGCGAGCCCGCCTGTCAACTCACGCGAAAAGTCGGAGGCCAGACCTTTAAGCTCTGTGAAGGTGGTGCGCAGCTCTTCTGCATTTGCCAAGCCCATACCATCGTCTTCAAACGCATCCATGTTAGCCCTCCCGATCTGGATACAGGTTCATCAAATGACGCAGCTCGTTCCCGCCAAGCGGCGCGTCCCGCCGCATAGCCCCCAGCGCAATCGCCAGTTCCTTTGGGGTTGCCTGCCAAAAATCGCGCGGACACCAGCCAAGGCGCGAGAAAGCCAAATGCATGGCCTCTTCCCACGGAAATGACCGTGCCTGTGGTGCCGCGCCTTCTACGGGGGGCTTTGGGAGCCCTCGCTTGTGGTGCCTTGATCTTTGAAGGTTACCGCCAGCAGGGCCTTCACGGCCCGCGCCATCCCCACCACTCCTTCAGGGCAGGTCATGGCTTGCAGCTGCGCGTTGCTCACCTCGTTGCCGCCCCCACGCAGGCCCGCACCGATAATGCGTGTCAGGTCTTGGGTGCCCAGCTTGTGCTCGGCAAACCGTATCACCAGTGCTTCCAGGCTTTCAGCGGCATAGGCATCTTCCAGTTCAGCCAGTGCGCCAAGGGTAAGCGCCATGGACCAACGCCTGCCATCAAGCTCAATGTCCACTTCACCGCGATGTCTGTTCGCCATGTCCCTGCCCCTTATGCGCTTGGAGAGAAGGTGAGTTGCCCAGCGGATTCCAGTGAAATCTCATAGGTAATCTCGCCGTTAAATTGCCCAGAATATTCAAGGCCTGAGATTTGAAAGGGGCCTTCCAGCACGCCAAAATCGGGCAGCACCACCTGCCATGTGGCAAAGGTGCCGGAGAAGAACACCTCGCGCACTGTGCTGTCGGTCGCCGCATCGCGAAAGACGCCTGCCCCCGACAGGCTTGCACTTCGGGTGCCGCTTTGTGCCAGCAGCTCCCGCCACCTGCCAGCGCTGTCTGCATTGGTAATGTCCGCCGCAACCGCGTTGAGCGCGAACCGCCGCGAGCGCAGGCCAGCCACGGTTTCAAACGTGCCGGAGCCTGTCTGGTCCAGTTTCAACAGCATGTCCTTGCCAGCTTGTGCTGCCATGCTCACCTCCATTCCTGTTGCAAGTTCAGTTTTGCGGATCTTCCGGTTCCACTATGGCTCTGCCGGTCAACTCGGCGCGCCACGTTCGCCGATCGCGCAGAACCGCAATTGCTTCGCCGATCCCGAAGATCAAACAGCGCGCGCCGCTGTCCGTTGTCAGCGGGCCGGTGGTCAAAAATGCTTTGATCCGGTCTGCAATCGAAGCCGCCTCAGTGCGGGTCAGCTCGCGCGAGTAGATGTTAATGGTAAACCGCAGCCGCTCTCCCTCTTGCGCGTGCCCTGTCAGGCTTTCGGTTTCGATGCGGGAGAGCGCCACGTATGGCATGCGAATATGGGCTGGGGCCCCGTCCACGATCCGCCCGGCGCTGCCGCCCAGCAGGCTCACAAGTTGCGCATCGCTTCTCAGCGCGGTCACCACCGCCTCCCGAAAACTGTGTTGGCTCATGGCGTTTCCTCCCGGCACATCAGCATGAGAAAACGCCCGCGCTGGTCCACGTCCACCACGGACAGAATGGTGAGGTCGAGCCCCGCCCCCGAGAGCTTCCAGCCAGCTTCCACGCTCACGCCAGCGCGGATGGTGACCCGAAATCGGTTCTGTTCCTCAAGCCTGCCCGCGCTTTCCCCCGCACTCTGCTGGGCCGCCTCCACCTTGGCCCAGACCTGTGCCTGAGCCAGATAGACCGCCTCATCACCACCATCACCTTTCAAGGTTGTGGTCGGCGCTGAGAGGGTCAGCGGCGTGTTGAGGGCACCAACCGCGCTCATATCTTCAACACCTTGTAGGGGGAAAGCGCGGCGGCAAACCCATGAGGGATCAGCCCCGTGAGCAAGCCATCTTCCACCATGTTGCGGCGTTCGTACCAGAACCCCATCAGCATCAGGATGGCCGTGCGCAGGCCCGCGGGCACATCCTCCGGCGCATCGCCGTAGCCCGCCGTCACCTCCACTTCGATGCCGTTGAGTTCTCGAAGCGATGTGCCACATCCGGCACAAAGGCGAATCCGCGCCGGATTGCTGACGAGATCGGCCACATACTGCTCCGCAGTCAGCACGATTTGGGTACCATCGGCATCATAAAGGTTCACCGCATCGACGCGGCTCACCGGAGCCATTGGCAGACGGATGATCCGATCCTTCGGTGGCTCATCCAGGTATAGACGCCACCCTTGGGTGATGAGAGCCCGCCCGCTGATGCGTTCCACCTCCTGCCTTGCGGCGGTAATCAGCCGGGTCAGCAGGCCATCTTCCAATGTGTGAGACAGGCGCAAATGGGCATGGGCGTCCTGCAGCCCCACCGGTTCTGATACCGGTGGCGCAACCAAAACCGCAGTCATGGCGGGCTCTCCTTTTGTGGGGTGCTCTGTGGCGTGAAACGGAAGGTCCGCCGGTTACGCGGCGAACTTCAGCAGCTTGATGGCGTCAAAGTCCTGCACGCCGCCGCCCACGCGCTTGGTGGTGTAAAACAGCACGTAAGGCTTGTTGGAGTAAGGATCGCGCAGGATGCGCACCCCAAGGCGATCGACCACCAGATAGCCGCGCGCGAAATCGCCAAAGGCAATGGGCGTGGTGCCGCTGCCGATGTCCGGCATGTCTTCCGCCTCTGTCACCGGAAAGCTCATGAGGCTTGCGGGCGCGCCCGGTGTCACAGGTGGCTGCCAAAGATAGTTGCCCTGCCCGTCCTTCAGTTTGCGCAGGGCAGCCTGGGAGGAGCGGTTGAACACGAAGCGCCCGTTCTGGCGAAAGCCTGCTTTCAGCGCATAAACCAGGTCAATCAGTGCATCCCCGGGGTTGGAGGCGGCAAATGCGCCATTTGCGCCCGTGTTCAGCGTGCCGATGTTGCCCCAGGTCCAACTGTCTTCATCGACCTGCGTGTAGCTCAAGAACCCTTTTGGCTCATTCACCCCATCCCCGGAGATGAAGGCCGCGCCCTCTTTTTCTGCAAAAGCTGCTTCCACTTCCTGCGCAATCCACTCATCCACGTTGATGGCCGCATCATCAAGCAGCGTCTGCGTGGCCGCAGGCATGGCGTACAGCTCCATGGTGGGGAACGCCAGCTCAGCCAGATCCGGGCTCGCGGTCTGCGTGCGCGTTGCCGTTTCGCCGACCCAGCCACTGGCAAGGCCAGACTTGGAGAACGGCTTCTTGAAGGTGTTTGCAGTGATCTGCCGGTTGCCTGCAATGGCACGGATGGGCGAGACATTGGCCAGCCGCATGAGAATGGCAGCTTCCGTTTCTTCCGGCACCAGGTAGCCGCCATCAGCATCCGAGCCCACGGAGAGCGCTTTGACTTCCAATTGGCGCAGGTCATGTTCCTGCCCCTGACGGACATAGCGCTCAAACGCCGCGTTGTGCTCGGTGGACGCAAAACCACCATCGGCGCTCTGGCGCTTGAGGCCCTCACCTGCGGCCCCTGCCTTTTCCGGACGCCGGGCTTTGAGCGCAAGCTCATTGACCCGCGCCATTTGCTTGTCCAGCGCCTCGTCCATTCGGCGCAGCTTGTCTTCTACAACCGTATCTGCCTGAGACTTTTTCTCCAGCTCCGCAAGGCGCTCATCATTGGCATGACGGTAATCTTCAAAAGCCCCCAGCAACTGGTCAAGGGCTTCGCTCGCCGTTGCCCCTGTTTGCCTTGGCGCGGCATCCGCCTTCACCACCGCGCCCTTGGGGTGAGCCAGATCCTTGGTTTCAAGTTGGGTTAGTCTCTTCGTATTCATAGGATTTTTTTCCTCTATTTAAGCACTAGGAAATTGCAGAACAGCACAACCTGTGGCCGATCCACGTCGCAATCATCTTGTGTGTCAGGAGTTGGGTTTAGCGCTTCACAGCACCTGTTGAAGCCGTGCTGATCGCAACAGCGGGAACGTCACCAGGGACACTTCCCAGAGATCCACCGCCAGCACCTCGCGGCAACCGGTGCGCGGATCACGACGGGCCTTGCGGGCCTTGAAACCGATGGAGAGACCGTTCAGCACACCGGCACGGATCAACTCGTTGGCTTCGCGCCCTTGCGCCACTCCATCGAGCACCTCACCAACCACGAACAAGCCCTCACCATCTTCACGCATGTAGGTCCACTTTCCGATCGGCCGAGACGGATCGTGCTGCCACAGCATTTTCACGTCCCCCGACGGGCGCATCACCAGTGAGCGCAAAAACGCACCTCGCTGAATGATGTCGCCACCATCATCTGCTTCGGCAAACCGGCTGGCATACCCCTCAATCTGCATCAGCTCTCCTCCTTCTGATTGACAGGCTCACGCAGTCCGAGGGCCATTCGCTCTGGCACCGTCATCTCGCCTGCAGCAGATCTCGCGTCTCGTATCGCCGCCCTTCGCTCCGCAAGAGGTTCGCCGCGCCGCCCCGTTGGGCAGCACACCTTTTGCGCCCGGCATATCCGATGCCTGACCGGCCCCGCGCTTTAAAGACTTCCTGTAGCGCCGCCACGCAAGCTGCGCCTTCAGGCGCGGGGCCGCACACCCAAGTTCCTTGAGCGCCACCCCAACATCCTGCCACTTGCTGGAGGGCAACTCTCCGTAAAAAACCGCTAGTGTTCGCATTCAAACTCCCGAGCAAAACCCAAACATGAAGAAGTTATCTTCTGCACTCATTCTCAATCTTTGCAGATGACATGATTAACAACTCACGGCCACTCGTCGTCCCGCAACACCTTGTTCAGATGGGCCACTTCCTCCAGAAACGCGTCGAGCTTTCTTGCGCCGGAAACCAGTTCCTTCAACGCCCAAAGCAACAAGCTGGTGGAACTGCTTGCCCAAAGAAACAAGGTCAGGTGGGCCAGGTCGCCACGCTCACTCAACAGCTGCAAAATCTCCATCAGCGCTCCTCTTTCACCCCATACCCAACCGCCAGCCGCTTCTCGTCCTCCGTCAGAAAGTCCGCGCTGCTGACCCTGTCCCAAAGTGCGGACCGCTCCGCACTCAACGCATCCACCCCGTCCAGATCTGCCTCCAGTATAAAGGGCTGCTCATAGGCCGGGGATAACCACGCCGACAGCGCACCGTGCACCTTCTTTGCCAGGGGAATAACTGTCTGACGCCAAAACGCCCGGTTCGCTTCCTGATAGTTGGCATAGGTGTTGTCGCCCGGCAGTCCAAGCAGCAGAGGCGGCACCCCAAGGGCCAGAGCGATCTCACGCGCGGCCTGATTTTTGGCAGCAATGAAATCCATGTCCTTTGGCGAATGAGCCATGGGCTTCCAGTCGAGCCCGCCCTCCAAAAGAAGTGGGCGCCCCGCATTCCTTGCCCCCTGATAATTGTCGGAGAGCTCGTCCTTGAGCCGTGCAAACTGTTCGTCTGTCAGATGCATGGCTTCGCCGCTGCTGCCGTAGACCAACGCGCCCGACGGGCAGGCCGCGTTGTCCAGCAGCCCCTTGCTCCAACTCGCCGCCGCGTTGTGAATGTCGAGCGGACCTTGGGCCGCTTCGAGCGCGGCAAAACCGTAGTAGTCATTGAGCGGATGAAATTGTTTCAGGTGTAATAATGCTACAACCTGCACACCCGAACCCTGAGTGATGCGGATGGTCTTGCCGCCCACAGTGTAGTCATAGGCCTCAACCCAGCCCTTAGGGCCGGGCACCACTTTCACCCGATCAGGCCGGAGTGTATGCAGCTCGCGCAGGGAACCTTCCAGCTCCACCGCCTCAATGTAGGCATTGCCAGACACCAGCAGGTGGCCGAAGACCGTCTCCAAAAAACCGGAGGCATCTTCTCCCGGCGCGGGCTTGGCAAGAAGGTCCAGCACCGGGTGGGCATGGACTTCATGCGCGCCTTCCTTGACCACCAGCGGCAGGCTGGCCGCGGCCTCACTGATCATCCGTATGGCGCGATAGGCGACCGGGTTCTTCAGGTAACCTTCGCGCACCAGCGCGCCATAATCCCGCGGTGTCCATACAGGACGGCCCTGTGTCTGCATGGCGACGAACCGAGCTGCCCGCGATGCCTTCACCTCTTCAACTGGCGTGAAAATTCTATCAAGAACCTCTCGTAAGCCCATGTTTAAACTCCATTTTCAAACGCCACTTAAAGTGATGGTTAAAGTGGTTAAAGCGTTGATTCAAAACTTTAAGTTTCCGATTCAAGCACGGCGGATTCATGAGTCCGCTGAATCGGTTAGCCGGAATATTCCAGAAGCATTTGAGCGTGCTCCGGGCAACCTCATAGTGCGCGCATGCGCGGCTCCTTGCGGGCCGTCAACATCAGCTCGCTCAAGGCCCAGACCAGTGCATCCATTCGGTCAGGTGACTTGCCGGAGGAAAGCCCACTTGGCGCAAAGTCGGCCATCTCATCTTCCAGCTCCGGAAACAGTCCCACGTGGTAGACGCGGCCCTGCTCATATAACAGCGCCACTGGTTCAGCTCGCCTGCGCTTTGATCTGGTCGCATGCACCAACTTAACCGGAATGGTTGGATCCACCCCCGCAAGCACCTCTCGAACCATCTCACCGCCCTGATTGGCTTCTGCAACGATGCAATCTGCACGCAACTCATGATAGAGATCGGTGGCCTGTTTTGCCCATCCGTTGGGACGCTGGCCGCGACTGGTCCGATCCCTCAGGATGTATGCTGTGCCCGCTGGATCCGTTCCCGCCGCCACGATCCCGCAAGCGTCTGATCGCTTGGTCGCGCTGGCTGGCGGATCAATGGCGACCACGATCCGCTCCATCTCAGGCCCCTCTTGCAAACGCCCCAACTCAAACCATTTCCTGAGAAACAATCCATCCTCACGGTCGGAAATCAGTTCTCCGTCAAGCTCTTGACGGCCAAGCCGGGTGCCGCCGTACTTGGCAATCATGGCCTCCAGAAAGCTGGGCGCAAGAAAGCCCGCATTGGCCATGGTACTCGCGCGCGTCACGACACTCTCTTTGTCACAGAGCAGTTTCCTCAGCAGCGGAACGACACGGGGTGTTGTTGTTATGAGCTGGCGCGGATGCTCACCAAGACGCAACCCAAACTGCAACATGTCATAGGTCTCTTGGGCGTAACGCCACTTCGCCAGCTCATCACACCATGCTGCCGTGAACTGCGGACCGCGCAAGGCCTCTGGATCTTCGGAGGAGAAACACCGCGCCACCACCCCGTTTGGCCATTCGAGGCGTCGACGCGAGGCGCTCCAACTGGGGCGCTCGTGCCTTGGGTGCACCTGCATCACCCCCGAAATTCCTTCCACCATCACCTCGCGCACATCATGGTAGGTCTGCCCGACCAGTGCGATCTGCCCGCTCCCTCTTGCCAGGCCAGACTGTCCGGCCCACGGCTTTCCGGTAGCCAGCGCTCGCACCCATTCAGCCCCCGCCCGCGTCTTGCCCGCACCACGTCCGCCCATGATGAGCCAGGTCCGCCAATGCCCCTCGGGAGGCAGCTGATGGGGGTGCGCGAACGCATCCCATGCATGTTGCAGATACCTCAACTGTTGGCTGGACAAGCTTTCCAAGAAAATCTCAGCCTTGCCCTGCTTCACACAAGTGCGCAAGGCGCTTTGCAAGCTGGTCTCGCAAGTGGTCATCTGGCTCCTCCGCCTCCTGTGCATCAGGGCTGTGCGCATCCTGAAGACTGATCAATGTGTCCAGTGTTTTGGCAAGGCTCGTGAGCGCTCTCGAAAGGTGATCGGTCTCTGCCAGCGACACGCTTTCTTCTGCTGAAAGCTCCTTCAGCCGCGCTTCGATACGCCCCACCTGTTTTTCAAAGGCATTATAAAGACGGGCGATCAAACGACCCCGCTCCTCCGGTTCAGCCTGTGCCAACTCTGCTGAAAGCTGTGCCTTGCGAAGCCACCCCTCCCGCCTGATGCGAGAGGTAATCGAGGATGCAGGCACCCCGGTCTCTCGTGAGATTTGAGCAATGGGCACCCCACTGGTTTCGACCCGGCGACGCACCCAGTCCCAGGTCTCTTTCGGGATCCGGCGTCCATGCGCTCGGTCGATATGGGAAGCCTTGCCAGATTGGTCAGACGTTTTTGTTGTCACCCGCACCTCCTGAACCCAGCTGCACACAGGCACAAAAAAACCGCTGTCCCGATTTCTCAGGTGCAGCGGTCATGCACATATCCGATCATTTTTTCGAAGCGCTACACGTCAGTGCCCGCTCGCCTCTCTTGATGCCTTCCCTTTGCTCAGGCCAACTCAAACGCTCTAAGGCGGCGCTCAAACCCCTCGCCTGACAGCATCAAACCACGCCAACAAATCACCCCGAAGACGCGTCATTGCCTTCATGACAACCCCATCAGCATAGCCTTCTCGACTTGCCAACAAAGCCCTCAAACCACAACCCAAGGTGCAACTCACAGTTTTTCTAGTATGCCAAAACACTATCAAACCAGCGTCACGCTGTCAAGAATTTATTCCTCATTTAGAGAGTTTAATTACGCTAGATAAGATATCCCCGCTTGGACAAATGGCAGGACGCCAAAGCCAGCGCCAAACTTCGCCATTGTCGGCGTAGGCCACCAGTTCGCGAAAATGACTTATCCCCCTCATCGGGCAGAACGGTCCATTCAAGCCTCAGGTAAAAGAGTGGTGCCGAGGTTTGATCCCGGTTCACTTGAGAAGAGGAAAGATCCGGGCACGGTGGCGCCTGCGCCTCGGGTTGCGCATCTGCGGTATGTTGAGGACCTCAGGAGGCCCCACCAACGAAAAAGGGGAACAGCAGTCCCGCTGCTCCCCTTTTTGGTCGAAATATCAGTTCGATGTCTTGGCTGTCAGCTGGCAGCAGCGCGGCGCTCAAGCACCTTGTAGATGATCAGGGCGATCACAATACCCGTCACGGAAAAGATGGCAGCAGCGGGGACCGCGCCAAACCGTTCAACGAGGAAGTTCACTGCATCAGCCACAGCCTTGCGACGGCTTCCGGTAGAAGCCACCATTTCACCCTGCAGAGCCAGATAGGCCAACACCTGGAACACGACCAAAACCACGCCGCCAGAAACAAACTTATTCATAAAAAGGCTCTTCATGACCTCTCCTTGGATCTCATGTTTTCTTGTTAAGCGAGAGATACACGAGCACATGCAACCTCCAGCTCGAAGTATGGCCGTGTAAATTATGCAAATGACATGAGTCAAGAAGCCCCGCCGTTCCGGCACCCGTTTGTTTACGGATAAGCGGGAGAGCGCTCAGTGAGAATGGGTCAGGCGCGCGCAACTGAGCGGCGCACAATCAGAATATGGAACGGCATGACGGCGCGCAGGTAAAAGCGACCAAACAGGTTTTTGGTGTGCACCCAAGTGGCGGCGTAAGCCATACCATCCCGCACCATGATGGAGATGCGGAAGTCCAGATGCTTGTCATCGGTGCCGAGAATGATCTCGTTCTCACTGCGGCTTATTACTGGAAAAATGCCAATGGTTTCCGAAGCGGCAAAATGGGTGGAGATGCCAAAAGGCTTCACCAAGGCGTTCCGCAGACGCATCAGCTGGCTGACCCAAGCCGGAAATGTCATCATCCGCTGCGCCACCTCTTCTAGGGAACATGAGGTAGGCTTGGCGTAGCAGTCCATAAAATCCCCGGGCTGCTTGTGGCCGTAGAGCAGACTGTCGCCGGGAAGCATCGCTGATTTTACTGCTGTCATTGTGTTCTACCCACCTTCAGGACCAACCGAAGCCTGCTACCGCACTGCGCCATCAGGCTTATTCCTCTTCAGATCCTTCTACCTGAGGATCTTCATTGGGCCAATACACCAAATGATCCTCATAGTCCTCCGGTTCCATGCCGTCTTCGGAGACGGTCTTTCCGCGAACCGAGATACCTGCGGCGTGGACTGTTTCCGGGTCCTTCGAGACCAGCGGATGCCACCAGTATAAATCATGGCCATCGCGCACCAGACGATAGGCGCAGGTAGGCGGCAACCACTTCAAATTGCGAACAGTTTCCGGATCGAGCTGCACACAATCCGGAACTGTTTCAAACCGGCGTTCATACTTTATGCACCGGCATGTGTGACCATCCAGAAGAGTACAGGCAACATTGGTCCAGTAGATGTCACCGGTGTCCCAGTCTTCCAGCTTGTTGAGGCAGCAGCGGCCGCACCCATCGCACAGGCTCTCCCATTCTTCAGGGGTCATCTGTTCAAGGGTTTTTGATCGCCAAAATGGCTCATCACTGCTAGAGTTGGGGGGTACCATCGTGATTTATCTCTATGCCTATATTCTAGTGTGCGTAGGAGCGGGATAAAGATACAGTGTAATGGGATCAACCCCGCTCGTCGTTTTAGTTTTGCGTATTTAGGCCAGAACGGATCAGGCTGTTGAAAGACGATCGTGATACCAGCGTAGAGCACAGCGCCACCCCGGACGCTGCTCATGGTGAAAATTCACAGCGGAACCCCCAGTCTCCGCGGAACGACGCCTCCTTTTTGCGAGGTCTGTCGCGGCGTATGCTTGCGACCGACGCATGGCTTGACACGGCCCTCTGGCGCACCGGTGAGTTTTTAAGCTCAACCTGGCGCAGCTATTCCTCATTCATGAGGCGCTTCAGAGCGCGGGGTGCATACCGCGTACTGGCCGAAGTAGGTTCAGAAGGCACCACCTATCTTCTGGTAGGCCTTGTGGTCATGGTCGCTTTCGCCCAGCCGGCGTTCAAAGAGACTGAGGCCTCGGACTGGCGCACCACCGCAGACTTCTCTGTCACGTTCCTCGATCGGTATGGAAACGAGATTGGCAAGCGCGGCATCCTTCTCAACGACAAGATCCCACTGGAAGAGATTCCTGATCACCTCATCAAGGCGACCCTCGCCACCGAGGATAGGCGCTTTTTCTCTCACTTCGGCATTGACGTGGTTGGCACCGCTCGTGCCATGGCCGAGAACGTTCGCGCCCGCCGTGTGGTGCAAGGTGGCTCCTCCATCACCCAGCAGCTCGCAAAAAACCTGTTTCTTTCAAACGAACGCACGCTTCAACGCAAAATCAAGGAAGCCTATCTGGCGTTATGGCTTGAGGCACGGCTGACCAAGCAGGAAATCTTGAAGCTGTACCTCGACCGCGCTTACATGGGCGGTGGCACATTCGGTGTCGCGGCGGCCTCTGAGTTCTATTTCGGTAAGGATGTCAGGGAGATATCCCTTGCTGAGTCTGCCATTCTGGCCGGCCTTTACAAGGCACCTTCCGCTTATGCCCCTCACAAGAACCTGCCAGCTGCCCGCGCCCGCGCCAATGAAGTTCTGACCAACATCGTTCAGGCAGGTTTTATGACCGAGGGGCAAGTTATTGCCGCACGTCGCAACCCAGCCGTTGCTGTTGACCGGAGCAAGGAAGATGCGCCAGACCATTATCTTGATTGGGCTTTTCAGGATGTAAAGAACCTTGCCGCGCAGTATCCCAAGCTGGGCGAAGACAGAATTGTTACCGTTCGCACCACCCTTGATCCCGGCTTTCAGAAGCAGGCAAAGACCTCGGTTGAAAGTACGTTGCGCCAGTATGGTGACCGCTATGGAGTTGAAGAAGCTGCCATGGCTGTTGTCACAACGACCGGTGCTGTCCGCGCAATGGTGGGGGGAAGAGATTACGACGCAAGCCAGTTTAATCGTGCTGCAGACGCCCTGCGCCAGCCCGGTTCAGCGTTCAAGCCGTTCGTCTACATGACCGCTTTCATGAACGGTTATTCCCCTGAGAGCGTTGTGCCGGATGCCCCCATCAGCATTGGTGGCTGGAGCCCGCGCAACTACAGCCGCGGCTATTCCGGACCTGTAACACTGAAAACGGCTTTGACCAGATCTATCAATACCATACCGGTACGTCTGGCGCAGGCTATCGGGCGCGACAAGATTGCCAATACCGCCTACATGATGGGCCTCCAGCATGAGCTGAAAATCACCCGCACCATGCCACTGGGCGTATCAGAAGTTACCGTCATGGACATGGCCAGCTCCTATGCCACCTTGGCGACTGGTGGCATCAAGGTGCAGCCTTATGCGGTAGAAGAGATTCGCAACTCAAGCGGGGAAATCATTTACAACCACGACAAGGATGCCCCTCGCCCACTGCGCGTTTTGCCGTTTGATAAGGTTGCCGAACTTAACGATGTGCTGGTCAATGTCGTGGAACGTGGCACGGGCCGGCGGGCACGCATAGAGGGCGTGACAGCGGCAGGCAAGACGGGAACAACTCAGGCCTACCGGGATGCCTGGTTCGTTGGCTACACTGGCAACATGTCCGCCGCTGTGTGGTTCGGGAATGATGACTTTTCCTCTACCCGCCGTATGACAGGTGGCAGTTTGCCAGCCATGACCTGGGGCAACTTCATGCGATACGCCCATCAGGAAGTTACCCTCAAGCCCATGCCCGGCGTCGATGCACCTGACTATCAGGCGACCAACCAGCTGCTTGCAGCCGAGGACGAGGAGATCGGCAAGGCACCAGAGGTTCTCAACGCTCAATCGCAACGGATTTTGAAGGCAATTGGCGAACGGCTCGCGACACTGCATGAGCCCTCCCGCCTGTCCGAACTCCAAGTCCAAGCGGCCCGCACCGTCGGTCAACAGAGCGTCCTGACCAGATGACGAAGATGCCAAAGATGCCCTCACTTGCGTTGCTCAAGCAGCCGCAGGAGCCTTTCTATGATCCAGAGACCAGTTGGCAGAAGCCTTGGCCTCGCGTATCCCGCTTGCTGTACCGGACCTCCCTGTTCTCCTTTGGGCCGTTTGTCTTATTTCTCCTTGTCACCATCGTGTTCGGGGTCGGCTCTGCATATATGGCATTGACCAAATCCTCGCCGTTTGAGGCCCTTCAAAGCGGCGTCTGGGTGGCTCACCCCAAGGCGGGCACGGATGCTGCGGACCCTTATAGTGCCGCCATTTTTGCACGCACCCTGCGCATCCCTCTTGGCAGCGGAGAGGGCCTTGCGTTTTATGCTGTGGTGGATGATCGCGGCAGGCTTCTCAACCCTTCCTGCACCTATACGATTGCAGGCAAAACTCCGCCTGCCCGTGTTTGGACGCTTACTGCGGTTAATCAGCAGCTGGAGTTGCTCGCAACCGATGCAGGCCGCAGCTACCTCAACAGCGAGAACCTGCTGCGCGACAAGGACGGCAGCTTTGAGATCACGGCCTCTCAAGACGCCCGGCCGGGCAACTGGCTGCCAACGGGAAGCGCGGGCGGCCTTGTGTTTGCGCTTCGGCTATACGATACGCCCCTCACCACAGGTGCGGGCATTGCAGGGCCGCAAATGCCTTCTATCCGACGGGGGGATTGCCAATGAGATTTCCCCATAGGCTCCGCCGTGAACTCATGAGCCCCAGATGGTATCTTTGGGGCCTTGCCGGGCTGCTCGTCGGGGGGATAATTCATATCCTCATCGTGCTGTCCGTCCCCACTCAAGTGCCGTTCAACATCTTCGACAAGGTGGCACGGTTCGGTCCTGACCGTCAGTTCCACATGCTTCCTCCCGTACTGCCGCGTACGGAACCTCTGGTGGATCTGGATCCAGCTATGCGTCATGCAATTTGCCGCTACCAGCTGGATGAAGGACCGATCCTGGTGCGGGCCGAAGTCTCCTCTCCGTTCTGGTCCGTCGCGTTGTTCAACCGCGAAGGCCAGACCATCTACAGCCTGAATGATCGCACCGCCGACAAGGGGGAAATCTCCATGCTGGTGATCACACAGCAGCAGCTTGCGATCTTGCGTGAGAACCCACCCGCAGATCTGGAAGAGATGATCATCATCGAGACGGAAGAGGTGGACGGGTTCGCTCTTCTGCGCGCATTTGTGCCAAGCGCAGCCTATGAGCCTCAGGTGCTTGATGGGTTGGAGCGGGCCGAGTGCACCTCCCGGATCAATCAGATTTGAGGATGCCCGCTCAGGTCCAACCTTCTTAAAAGGATGGCCTTCGTTTCCGATAAAAGGGAATAACTATTTTTGCGGCGGCGGCGATTCCTGCCCCCAGCCCTGAAGCACGCGAGATCGCAGCGGCTCTTTGGACCGGCGGTCTTGAACCTCTTGCAAGCCGCAGCTGTTGAAGAGCAGCAGATATTCTTCGGTCAGGCGGTCATAGGCTTGATTGGCGTCCCACACCTTGTCTTGAGATGGGGTTTCCAGTTCCAAGGTGTTTTTGGCAATCCGATACGCCTTCAGGCGAACGGTTGCCATTCCCAGCACCCAGCGCGTTACATCGTCATTCTCTTCAATTCGGGCGTAAACGCCTGCAATTTCGGCGGAAGTCGGCCCTGTACGGCGCTCCAGTGCTTGACGACGCTCGCGATCTGCCAGCGCTACACGGCGTGCCACTTCGCAGTAAGGGGCGATCAACGAACGGTCGCTGTTCATATCACTTATGATACGGGAATACCTTGTTTCGCTGGAGCGATACGTCTCCGAGCGCAGAACATCATAATATTTCTGCGGATCAATCCAGAGATACTTTTCAGGAAGGATACCGGTTCGGCGCAACTCAGTTGCTGTAATGCCGATCCAGTCCTGACTGCTGGGAGGCGCGATGAGCGCCCACGCGCGGTTGCGCATTTCTTCTTCGTCATCAGTCAGATTGAAGATGGAGACATTCTGCTTGGTGGTGTAGCGAAGGGCTTGCCCAGCCTCGGGCAGGAGCGTGTCGTTCACGACCGATGGCGTGGCTCGGCCAAAGTCCCCGGTTGGACGTGTGCATGAGGCAACCATAACTCCGCAAAGCAGAACAGTGCTTACACACAAAACACTTCTTGGCATGAAATGCCGAAAGTTCATTCCAGTAGTTTGAGCCGTCAATGCTCGCTTTGAAACCATAGGTTCAGGCCTGCCCGCTCGGGGTACAGGCCCTCAAAGATCTTCATGATCCTGCTTATGAACCGCTGCACCCTCTGTAATTTGAGGGATGGTCCCGATTCTTGGTCTCAAATCAAGCCCCCACCGTTCCTGGCGCACACCAGTGAACAGGTGAATCTGTGCCGGCCCACTTGGTTTGGCTTTCGCCTGCCGTTCACAGTACCGACGGTTTTTCGCCCTTGCGGCGTAAAAGTCATACACAGTGCCCATGTGAGTTCCCTTCCCTACTCGCAAAACACGTGACGCTTCTCCAACGACATTTCTGTTTCAGGTCGATTAAAAGCTTATCAGAGTTAATCGCCTATAAATTATTTACCCCTACTTTTATCAGGGTGTTTTGTGCCGAGGCTATACGCGTTGCCTCTGATATTTTTGATACTGAGTACTGCGTAGATCAGATCATGAAAGCGAAAAGCTCTCGTCGCTCGACGGAAACTCTAAAGCCGCGAAACCTCTCTGGGGTCCTGCTTGATGCTACTGAGGCTTTTGTCTCCAGCCAGCGCAGTGATCCCTCCGAAAAGAGAATGTTCCGCGAGCTCGCCCGCGAATACCTGCCGTACGCGGATATTTCATCCCGGTATCAGGTCGCTCAACTACTGGCCAACTCTACCAAGACGCCAGCAGAGCTTCTTGAAACTCTTGGCCGAGATGCAGACCCGGATGTCAGCGGACTGACGCTCCAACATGCCGATGGGCTATCTGAGGCGTATCTTCTTGCCGCTGTCGAGAACGGGCCACAGCACCGGCGCGATGCCATATCCAAACGGGTTAATCTACCAAAATCCGTTCTTGCTGCATTGCTATCACGAGAGGCTGACGCGACGCTGACCAGCTTCAAAGAACAGTCAGCAAGCAAGTCACCAAGCCTTTCAGCAAATACGCGCTGCACACATACTGCACAGCAGATACACACTTCCGGAATTAAGTCGTTTCTCTCTCTGCCCCCTGTACATCGCCTGTCCATCTTACAGAAATATGAAGCTCAGGCGCGAGAAGCAGAGATTTTCAACCCACACGGCGCCATTACCACTGGCAGATTGGCCAATTGCAATCAGCATGAGCTGGCCATGACTGTAATCACTGGCAAAGAAGGTGGTATTGAAGCGCTGCTGCGAGAGTACACCTCTCTTCCCTCTTCCGACATAACCGAGATGCTGGAGGACAAATCCGGCCATTGTCTCCTGATTGTTCTCAAGTCACTTGGGTTTGAGAAAAAGTACTGTGGCTGGATATTACTGCACCATCTGGGCACAGAGCTGAAGCTGGACACGCTCCGGGAGCTGCTTGCGCACTACAACGGGTTTTGCGAGCACGCTGCCCACCTGATCTTGGAAAGCTGGGCAAATGGTGCCGAACAAAAGTCCATTCGGCACTTTGCCATGTACATGGACACCCCAGGGGTACGCGAGCGGGCTCTCAATCGCTTGCGCAAAGCACGTCAACAGTCGGGTACCACCTCAGCACCGAAGATGAGTGCGCTAAACTAATTTACTGACATTCCTGAGATAACAGGGAGGCCACGCGGCGGAAGAGTTCACCTTGCAAGGTGTCTCCCGCCGCGTGAGCTGATCAGATGTCCCCATCCTTGGCGATCTCAAGAAAATGGCGACCTTCTTTGTCTTCCACTTCAACCTGCCAGAAGTCATCATCCATGCGCGCTTCCTTTTCGAGGCGCGTGATGATCTCGAAACGGTCCACGCCGCTCAGGAGCTGTTCGAATTCTCGATCGAGCGGCTTTTCTTCGGCGAAAAAGCTCTGTGGTGCAGGGCCAAACAGATCGTAGGTGCCATCAAGGCGGTCAATGGAGACGAAGATCGCGCCAGCCTCCGTTGCACCACGCTTTAAGATGCCAGCGAAGGCACCAGCAGCAAAGCACTTCCGGATGTAAGCAGTGACCCAGAACTCAGAGGTTACGCGCATGAGGATACCCAGGTCTGCTGACCGCCATCCAGACTAAAGGATCTGGATGCCACTGATCTTTTCCAGCTCTCGGACAAGTGACTCGCGGAGCTGGCCGGTCACCTCAAGCCCACGGTCCTTTTCAAACTGCTTTACAGCTGCAGTGGTTTGGCCGCCCACAACACCATCAACCGTCAGCGGACCATAGCCCAGATCGGCAAGAACCTGCTGTACGGCCTGCACCTTGTTCGTGCTTGCGGAAATCTGATCGGCGGTCAATCTGCCAGATTGGGAAATGCCTGGCGCAGTGCGAGGCTTGGGAATGCTTGCGGTCTGCACACCCAACGGTCCGCTGTCCATCGTCAAGCGTGCAAGCAGCCGAGAATTAACAGTGCCGGTCTCTGGGAGGCCTCTTGCTCTTTCATAGGCAAGCACCGCGCGCTTGGTCGCAGGTCCCTCAAGGCCGTCTACAGTGCCGGGATAGACCTTCAAACGGCGCAGTTCCCGCTGAACATCCTTCACCAGAGCCAGTTGCTCCAGCACCTGCGGATCTACCGCGGTCGCAACCGAACTTTCAGAGAGAACAGCCCGGGTAGCAAAAAGGGGCGCAGGATGCTGCCCTTCCTGAAAGATGAGCGCATTTCCTACGATCAAACAACCGGTTATACCCATCAAGATCGCCGTGGTCGTGACAAACGACCGGCTCGCCGGTTGGCGCCCTACGTCCTGTTCCGTTCCCAAGGAGTATTCGTAGTGTGCGTCCAACTCCTCGTGATCATCATGGGTGCGTGCTGGCCTTCTACGCGCCATTTACTCAATACTCCACTCACGCGACACATTTCTCCGGCAATTCTACTGTCTCGTGGGAGGGATCACACTCCATAGCCTCATGGGTGACAGGAAGACGGACCACTACACAGGTGCCCTGCCCCTTGCGACTATTGATTTGGAACTGCCCCCCTTGGCGCTCCGTCAACTGTTTGGCCAGCGCCAAGCCGAGTCCATTGCCTTTATTTGGAACGAGCCTAGCGGACTTAGCCTGAACAAATGGTTCACAGACGTGTGGAAGGTCTTCTTCGTCGATGCCAATACCCGTATCCGACACCTGAATACTAACCAGATCGGGCGAGCGTGTGGCAGAAACCGTTACGGCACCACCCTTTCTGGTAAATTTGACGGCATTTGAAAGCAAGTTTGTGAGAATCTGTTGAACAGCTGTGGGATCAGCCAACACAGCCCCAAGGTCAGCTGCGAGATCGAGGTTCAGATCGATTCCCCCCTCCTGCGCAGTCGGACGCAGCAGCGAGACACACTGATCGAGGCAAGCTTCCAGCTCGAACTCCGAGAGTTCAATGGCAAGCTCCCCTGCTTCCAAATGGGCCAGATCAAGTATGTGATCGGTGACAGTGGCCATGTGGCGGCCGGTGGACCCGATCAGTTCCAGATACTCACGCTGAGTGTTCTCCGGAATGCGGTAGTTGTTGGCGTTCAAGAGAAGCTCGGAGAAGCCCACAATGGCGTTGAGCGGCGTCTTGATTTCATGACAGGCAAGCGCCACTCCATTGTTGCGCAAGGCAAGCTGATCTTTGAGGGTGTCAATCTGCCTGTCGAGCTCCACCCGGTGGCGGTGCTCAAAGGTGACATCAACGAAATACGCTTTCTGGCTGGCATGGTAGGCTGCGGGCCAAACGCCTTCAGCGCGGCTGAACTCCACCAGATAGTAGCGCGTTTCGCCGTGATCACTTTCGGTTCTTACGCGCACTTGTTGAGGGGTGCCGGTTGCGCAGTTTTCTGTTTGCGCCTTCAAAAAGAGGTGCCGGTCATCGGAATGCAGGCGCTGAAACAGACCACGTGCGGTGACCATTCCCCCGCCCCAATGAAGCACCTTTGAAAAGGCATTGGACGTGTACCGAATTTCACCCTCTGCAGAGAAAAGGCAGAATGCCTCTCTGGTTTTTTGCAGGTGAAGGTTCTCTGTCGCAGCCTGTGTTTCCAGCTCTGTGCGGAAATGGCGATGTGCCCACGCCATGCGCAGACCGATGAGAAGCCCTTGCGCAAAAACCAAGAGCTGCCACCCGCCCTGATCCAGGCTGGTCGCAGGTGCGCCGAGAAGTTTGGAGGCAACGACGCCGGAAAAGGCAATTGCAGACACACAACCAACAGCAACAGACCCGGTGCGATCGCGGCGCAGGACCGGCTCCATGAAGCCCGCAGCAGCGATCAGCGCAGCACTGAGAAGAGAGATACCCGCAACCCAAGTTCCTATAAGAATCGCTAGGGCCGATATCACGGCAACAGAAATCTGCGCCAGTCTCTCAGCTCCGCTCCGAGAGACGACAACCAATATACCCAGATGGCATAATAACCAGCCGACACAAATCCAAAGCGCAGGCGTTATCTGCGTTGCCATCAACACAAGTAATGGGAAAGAAGCAAGGGCCACGAAGCCAGCAGCAAGACATGACCCCACCCAAGCACGATGACGAACGAGGCGCCACTGACTGGTTAAGGCGCTTGGGTGCAAAAGACCATCTAAGCAACTGATAATCAACGAAGAACCCTGCGGTTTACTCAATACACTAACCTGCCGCAGATACACCACGACTCCCCCGGCCCTTGAGCCTTCATCAGTTAAACCGTTGCCCTTTAAGGAAGGCTAAAACCCCATTCGCAAAGCAAGACGTTCACATTAACGCTTGTTTATCCAACAGGCATAACTGGAGCTTGGCAGGCTTAAGTAAAAGTTTAGTCAATTTTGTTTAGGTTTTATCGTGGATTTAATTCAAATCCATCAGGCCTCCTAAACGCGATTTTGGGAGCCTATCGATAACAATTTGATCCAAAAGGCGTTGCGCGTATTAAGCGCATGTTTAAGCCTGTCACGTGCTCGGGTTTGGTTATGTTCTCATTGCTGCGAAAGGTGTTCTGGCTGTCGCTGCTGCTTCTGTTGCTTCCCATTGGCTTGGGCAGCAACGAAGATGCGCCGTCTATTGGTTTCGTACAGGCCATTAACGCTGCGCAAACCACGTTCAGTGACCTTTCCGGTTTTTGCGACCGCAACCCCGACACCTGCGAAACAGGCAGCTCCGTGGTCACCCTCGTAGGGCTCAAAGCAAAACAAGCCGCCCGCCTTGCCTATCAGTACCTGAATGAGGATGATGTTGAAGCGCTTGATGGCGCACTTTCTGGTGACGAGAACACCATACTCTCTGAGAACGCACCGAGTTTGGACAGCGAGCTTGTGGTCAACACTCCTGATAGCGGTCAACCTGACACAGCACAGAGCGGCACACTAACCTCTGAGGACCTTGAGATACCTTGGAGGCTTGCCAAGGCAGCCGTTGAAGCAGGCGCACTTGACGAACTCAAGCAAAACGATCAAGAGCGCGCTGGCGCGCTTTTGGCTGACCCCATCGACATCGAGGGCTCAGGCGTAACCACGACGGGTTCGGTTGAAACCGCCATCCCGCTTCCTCGATCAAAGCCAACCAATTAAACTTGCGAGGCCATTCATGAGCCTCCAACGGCGCCCGTGCGGTTGACACGACATTATTCATTGCTATCTGCGTGGATGAGGGCCTGTGTGGTTGCCCCGCATCAGGGAAGCTACTAGAAAGGCCACACAGTTTTGCAAATTGAGTGGATGGTCATGGCAAGTTCAATCGAAGAAATTCTGGATGGGTTCGAGTTCCTGGACGATTGGGAAGACCGCTACAGATACGTTATCGAGCTTGGCCGTGAACTTGAACCTCTCTCTGATGAAGAGCGCAACGAAGCCAATAAGGTGCAAGGGTGCGTGTCGCAGGTTTGGCTGGCAAAGAGCCTTGATACGGGAGCCGATGGCAAACCGCTTTTGAAGTACAAAGGCGATAGCGACGCGCACATCGTCCGAGGTCTCGTCGCCATCGTTCTTGCTCAATATTCAGGCCGCCCAGCTGAGTTCATCGTCAAAGATGATATTGACCAGGTGTTTGACAAGATTGGCCTTCAGGAGCATCTCACACCCCAGCGTTCCAATGGGCTGCGGTCCATGGTTCAACGCATCAAGGAAGATGCAAGACTTGCGCTTTCTGCTGCTTGATCACAAGCATACCTCTGCCTTGTCCCCGTCCTGCCAGCTTCGTGCCGTTCGTTGAGCCTTGCTCGCGGTTGCAAGCTGGTAGTGTCGTGCCAAACTGGACAGCCCCAAACCAAGCACAATACGCGCAGTTCTCGCGGGCCATTGGCGTTCAAATTCAACCTGCCGAAGCCCCTTCATAAAGCAGCAGACATCAACTACGACACTTGAAAGCTCCGGCCCCATGGCCTCAATGGCAGCATGGGTACGGCGGCGCGCATTCAGCGCTCCCTCTGTCATTTCCTTCTGCCCTCCCTTGGCTCCATCGATGTGCACAGTACGCCAGTTGCTTTTCAGCGATGAGGTCACCTGCCCAAATGCGTAATCTGCGCTGAACTTTTCTGCGGCAACCAACTGCTCCCTGGAGAGAAACGCCTTCCCATCCTTTGCCTTTCGGCTTGCGAGCCAAGCCAATGGGCTTTCATCAAGCGCGCTGTCCTTGCTGATGGCCATGCCGCTTTGGGCGGCTGTAACAGATGCTTCTAGCCCTCCCTCACAGAGCCCCCGCTTCAAAAAGCGCCGACCGTCCGGTGTGGTGAACAGGCGTTGTTCCAGTTGAACAACGAACTTCTCTGCCAGAGCTTTCTCAAGTGCCTTCGCGAAGCATTCCTGCGCCTCTCCATGGCACAACCCGTCTTTTCCCGAGGCCACTCGAAGAAGCCGCAGCAGGTCATTGCGTAGGTTTGACATGGCCCTCACCCTAGCGCTCTCAAATTCTCGGGCTCTGCATACAAGACATCACGAAGCGCGCACTGCCCTGCGACCGCCCGCTGAATGAAGCGTTCCAACTCGCAGATTTGGCGATCAAAGTTCACGTTGTCCCGCAGATCTTCCACCACACGGCAGGCATGAGCTGCGGTGGTACGGTCCCTTCCAAACACACCTCCCGCTTTCGCTAAAGTAAAACCGAGAGCAACATGAAGAAGATACATGGAGACTTGGCGCGCCAAGGCGACCCGGGCTACGCCCCGCGTCGCGCTCTGTATGGTGTCGGGCGGAAGGCCGAAAGCCAGCGCAACCCGTGCCGTGACAAGTCGCTCCATGGCCTCAATGGCATGATGTTCCTCTACCGCAATTGAAGAGATTGGAACCTGAGAATCTTTGGTGTTGTAGTTATGCTCCCGCGACTGCGTTTTGAACATGGTTACACCTCGCCTGCAAAAGGATGAAATACTTCATGTATTTTTCGATGATTTGCTGGTTTGGCAGGCAGGGGGATAAGTATCTGCGCCCGATATCTCTATAAGGAAGCACTACTCATTACATGAGTAATTATTCCCCAGAACTCAAATGGACCTAGCATTAAGCAAGAACCACTCATCTAAACAGCCGGCTCTTCTAGAATCAAAGTGGCATTCTTCAACCCTAAACAATCGGCAGAGAGGATAAGTATTTTTGATGGAAAATCTGCGCCTGAAGGTTCACCAGTTGATGCAGGACCTTGAGGGGGAGCGCCTTCGGGGCAACAACGGGCATTGGACATTCGATGCCAATCGGCTGGTTGCCGTTCAACTGGAACTGCGACGCAAATTGTTCCAGCATCTAATAAAAAACCGCCGCCCTCGCTGAGAGGACGGCGGTTTCGCGTTCCCAGATTGGAAACAGATTATTTGCCGCGCTTACGCTGCTGACCCAGGCCCATCTTCTTGGCCAGTTCAGAACGAGCTGCTGCATAGTGTGGTGCCACCATTGGGTAGTCAGATGGCAAGCCCCACTTTTCGCGGTATTCTTCCGGTGTCATGTCGTAGTGCGTACGCAGGTGACGCTTCAAAGACTTGAACTTCTTACCGTCTTCAAGGCAGATGATGTAGTCGTTCGTCACAGACTTTTTGATTGGCACTGCTGGCTTGAGCGGCTCTGGCTCTGGCTCAGTGACCGCACCGCTTGTCTTCTGCAGTGCAACGTACACATCGGTGATCAACACAGGCAGATCCGCGGATGCAACAGTGTTATTGCTGACATAGGCTGACACGATGTCTGCTGTCAGTTCAATCAAGTTATTGTCTGCTGGGATCTCGCTCATTTCTCACCCGTTATCTTCAGAAAATCGATTTTAATCTCTTTACACCGTCCGACTGTATTTAAGCAAATACGCATGCAAGGCATGCATACTTTCATGTACCTAGAAAATACAGATGATTCATATGGGCGTAAAACCTGTTGGCCATTTATAGAGATGGCGATACTCTTTCACAAGAAAAAAAAACGCCTCTTTTCTTTAAACCTAAGCTTTTTTTCTGGAAAGCCGTTCGGGCAACTTGTTGAACCGCACTAAACGTTGTGTTGTTGGGAAGTAATTATGGCAGCCTGCCATATTCCGCCCTCCGCTAAGGTCAGGTAGGCGTGCAGTATGGTGAGCCCTATTGGGGAAAACCGCAGATACATTACACGCCGCAACCTGAATCAACAGATGACGGCGTGTAATTCATAGCAGAACTCGCCTTGCGGCAAGCTTGATCTTTATCGGTGCAGATCGGTCTGTGGCTGGGCTGGTACCTTCGGATCAATCACTGTGTCCGTGGTTGGACGATAGCCCACCGAATAAGCCGCACGCGCAATAAGATGCGCCGCAACAGGTGCTGTCAAAATGAAGAAACAGAACCCTGCAAATGCACGGGCAAACACGCCCAGATCCAGTGCATAGATACCAAGACCAATCAGCATCAAGCCAGAGCCCAATGTGCCCGCTTTGGAGGCGGCATGCATACGCTGGTAGACGTCTTTCAGGCGCAACAGGCCCATGCTCGCGGCAAACGCGAAAATGGCGCCCACCATCAGCAGCAGCCCCACAAGGATGTCGTGCAGTGCCATCATGATTTCTGGTCCTCCTTCACGCAGTAGACGCCGACTTCATCTTCAATGGCCCTGTCATGCACACGCCCTCTGTTGAGAACGAAGCGGGCAAAGGCCACAGTCGCCAGAAAGCCAACCAGACCAAGTGCCAAGGCAATATCGACGTAGAGCACATACTGAGAGCGCACGCCGATTGCTGCCATCAATCCAATGGCAACCGCCACGAGCAGGTCGAGACCCACAATACGGTCTGGCAAGCCTGGCCCCTTGATGATGCGGTACACGATTATGAGGAATGTGACCGACAACAATGCCAACGAGAAGTCTACGGAGAACGCCAGAAAACCGGCAGCGATTTGCTCGAAAGTCATCTGAAGCACTCCATGATCTGACGCTCAAAGCCCTCCTTGATGCCGCGGATCGTTTCTTCCGGATGCGGCACATCAAGACAGTGAATGAACAAGGTTTTGCGATCATCTGACACATCCATGGACAGTGTGCCGGGGGTCAACGTGATCATGTTGGCAAGCAACGTGATCTCGTGGTCCTTGGTCACCGTCAAAGGCAGCGCGATGATTCCGGGGCGCAACTTCATGTTCGGTGAAAGCACGATCACCAACACACGCCATGAAGAAGCTACAACTTCGTAGAGGAAGCTGAAGGCCAGCCCCACCACGCGCCCGGTCCGACCTGCGTACTGCTGGAATGGCACCTGCTCGCGGATCATGTAGAGCGCAACCGAGGAGAGGATGAAACCGAACACCAGGTTCAACGCATCGAAAGAGCCGGAAACCGCGCCCCAAGCGATGGTCATGATCAGGTTGATCAGGAACAGTTTGCTATTCATGGCCACACTCCGAATACAGACTGAACGTAGGCGGTTGGATCAACCAGCGACGCTGCACCTTGCGTAGAGATCGCCATGACACCTTCTGGAAACAGTCCCAGATAGATGACAAGACCTGTCAGGATGGCCATCGGCACGGTTACAGTCATCGGCAAGGAGACAGAAGCAACCGTCGCCGTACCATCGGACTGCGGCACCAAGGTCCCATCAACGGTACCTTCCGGGCCACCACGCCAGAACGCGTAGATCCAGTAACGCCCAATGGCGATGGTCAGCAGAATGCCTGAAATCAGGATTGATGCTGCCAGCAGGCTGCGTCCAGATTCAAGAGCACCTTCCACCAGCATGACCTTTGGCCACAAACCTGAGAAAGGCGGCAGACCAGCGACAGCCAACAGCAAGATCAAGGAGACCGCGGCCACCAGAGGACTCTTGTTGTAAAGCCCTCCCAACTCCCGCAGGGAGAATGAGCCCCCGATGCGGTTGATGACACCTGCCAGCAGATAAAGGGCTGTGATGCAAAAGAACGAATGCACCGCATAGAAGATCGCCCCGGCAACCGCCACCTGATTGGCAATCGCCAAACCTGCAATCATGCTGCCTACACCGGAAATCACAATGTAGCCGGTCATGCGGCGAATATCCGTCTGCGCCAGCGCGCCCAGTGCCCCCGCAATCATGGTTGCAATCGCAACAAGACTGATGATGTCACCCAACCACTCGCGCGGTTCAGGCATCAACATGAGCACCACACGCAGGAGGGCGTAAACACCGACCTTTGTGAGCAAGCCGCCGAAGACCGCCGACACCACCATACGCGGGGTATGGTAGGACGCGGGCAGCCAGAAGTTTACAGGGAATGCAGCCGCCTTCATGGCAAATGCCAGGAAGTAGATGGCTGCGATGCCATAGATTGGCCCCTGCCCTTCAAGCTGACTGACCTTCACGATGATGTCGGCCATGTTCAGCGTCCCAACAAGACCGTAAAGCAGGCCCGTCGCCATCAGGAACAAGGTGGTGGCGACAAAGTTCAGGATCGCATATTTCACACCGCCGTCGATCTGAGCCTTGTCGTTGCCCAGAACAATCATGCCAACGGCAGAGATCAACAGCACCTCAAACCACACATAGAGGTTGAAGATGTCGCCGGTCAAAAATGCGCCGGTACAACCGCACAGCAAGAGGATCAGGAACGGATAGAAGCCATATCGGCGCTCTGACGCTTCAATGGAACCGGCCGCATAGATCGCAGCACACAAGGCAACGATGGAAGCAGACAACGCGAAGAACGCGCCCATGGCGTCAGCGGTAAACGCAATACCGAAGGGTGGCAACCAGCCCCCCATCACCATGGTGACCACGCCGTGATCCAGCACATGGGCCAACAGCCCAATGTTCGAAAGCACCACAAGCGAAATCACGCCGATTGCAATCCAAGGCTGGATCGCTGTCTTCTTGCGCAGCATGATCGCCACAGCACCGCCTGCCATGGTCAGAAGCAGTGGCGTGACAAGCAGCCAGTCTGCACCCTGAACAGGCTGGGTTACCATGGCTGCTGCGATATCAACTGTATTAGATGAAACTGCCATGATTAGTACCCCAGCGGTGGCTTTTCGTCGCCTTTCGGCTCGGCCACACGCATTTCAAGAACATCATCGGTCCCCAGTTCCTGATAGGCGCGATAGCCCAGTACCAGAAAGTAGGCGAGGAACGAGAATGAGATCACGATCGCTGTCAGAACGAGCGCCTGTGGCAGCGGGTTCGCCGTCTGCTCCAGAGGAAGATAGCTTCCTTCCGGAATGAACGGAGGCACGCTGCGGGTTATGCGCCCGCCCGTAAAGATCAACAGGTTCACGGAGTTACCCAGAATGGCGATGCCCATGAGGACACGCACCAGTTTCTTGGAGAGCATCAGGTAAATCGACGCACTCATCAGAAGGCCAACGAGACTGGCAATGACGAATTCCATCAGTCCACATCCCTTTCTTCCAATGAGAGCGCAATTGACGTGATCGCGCCAACAACAACCAGGTAAACACCGATGTCGAACACCAGCGGAGTACTCAGTTTCAGCTCGGAGCCAAGAAAGTCGAAGATCAACCACTGGCTTGTCATTGGGGGCTGACCAAAGAGATAGCTGGGCAGCACGGACAAGACAGCAATGAACAGACCGATCCCGGCCAGAGACATTGGGTGAACCACCATGGAGCGGCGGACAGCCGCCACCCCGCAGGCGATGCCGTAGATGGCGAACGCGGAAACCGCAATCAGAC
Source organism: Nesiotobacter zosterae (assembly GCF_033843645.1). NCBI lineage: Bacteria > Pseudomonadati > Pseudomonadota > Alphaproteobacteria > Hyphomicrobiales > Stappiaceae > Nesiotobacter > Nesiotobacter zosterae. The sequence continues at coordinate 50,792 of NZ_JAWXVZ010000017.1, forward strand.
CACCGATGAAACCGCCGCCTGGCTCATTGTGCCCACGCAGCAGAACAAAGATGGAGAACACCATCATCAGTGCTGACAGATAAGGGGCAATAGTACGGAAGATTACCGTGTTCATTCTGCCACCTCCTTCATCACTTCCACCTCAGGTTTTGGCTGTGCCTTCTTGGCGCGCACGCGAATGAGCGCCAGCACGGCCAGACCTGCGACCATCACCACGGCGATTTCGCCGATGGTATCAAAGCCACGGAAGTCAACGAGGATAACATTCACAAGGTTTCGGCCATGGGCGATGCTGTAGCTGAACTGAGTAAAGAACTCAGGCAGTGTTGCATCGAATGGCAGGCTCACAACGCTCATCAGCAGCATCGCAAACCCAAGCCCCACGCTGCCGGCAATAACACCGTCGATAACGCGGTCTTCCTTTGAGCGTACGTCCTTTGGCTTCAGGTCCAGACGGGTCATCACAAGCGCGAGGATCACGACGGACAGGGTCTCAACCATGAACTGGGTCAAGGACAAGTCCGGCGCCCCAAACAGGGTGTAGATGACCGCCACAGAGAAGCCGGTGATACCGAGTGACACGATACCGGTCACGCGGTTCTTTGCTGTGATTACGGCGTAAAGACCAATCACGGCGAGGATCACAAACGCCCATTCATAGAACGTCAGGTTTTGAAAGCCTTCAAAGGTCGGCCAATTGCCGGTTGTCATCATGGGTACGAACAGCATCAGTGCAACGGCAATGAAGCAAGCCCGCATATAGGTAACCATGGAGCCGGTCTGAACAGTGCGAATGAACTTGTCAGAAGTGATGACAAGCCCGTCCATAAGCTGATCGAAGCCCCTGTCGGGCCCCCAACCGATGGCAGTCAGCGCTCTGCCTACCAGTTCGCGCAGGGTATCGATGCGCAAATAGGCGAAGATACCAAGAGCGATGGTGAGGACAGACATCAACAGAGCCATGTTCAGGTGTTTCGGGATCAGATAGAGCTCTTTACCATAGGTCCCCCCATCAACCGCCGATACCATCGGGTTGATGAAGAAGTAACCGGCGTGAGCTGCAAACAGACCGAGCAACAAACCTGATACGGCAAGGGTAATTGGCCCGGCCCACAACAGTATTGGCCCTTCATGCGCATGCTTGGGTGTCTCCACTTTTTCACCCATGAATGGCTTGAGGGCAACCGCTGCGGCGAGCGCAAACATCAAGATGTTTCCGCAAAGGGCGGCCAATGAAATCAGGTAGCCTGAGCCAACAGTGCCATAGGCACCATCGTAAAGGATTTCCTTTGCGATAAAGCCAAGGAACGGCGGCAGACCTGCCATCGACAGCGCTGCCAGAACCGCGGCAGCAAACGTGATTGGCATGGCATTGCGCAACCCGCCCAGCTTTGTGATGTCGCGCGTCCCGGCCTCATGGTCAATTGTGCCAGCCATCATGAACAGCGAGCCCTTGAACAGGGAGTGCGCCACTAGATAGAGCACAGCCCCCTTGATGGCGACGGTATTGGAAGCACCGGTCAACATCACCAAAAGGCCCAGAGAAGCCACGGTGGTGTAAGCCAACATGAGTTTGAGGTCGGTCTGACGAATGCCGATGATGACGCCTGCCAGAAGGGTCAGGCCGCCGAAAATCGGCAGAACGGTCGTCCAAAGCGCGGTATCACCCAAGACCGGGTTCAAACGCATCAACAGATAAACGCCAGCCTTCACCATGGTTGCTGAGTGAAGGTAAGCGGATACTGGGGTTGGGGCTTCCATGGCGTTCGGCAGCCAGAAATGGAAGGGAAACTGCGCCGACTTGGTGAAAGCGCCCAAACAAACCAGAATAAAGATGGCCCCATACAGGCCGCTGTCTCGCAGCACGTCGCCGGAGGCCAGGATTTCGCTCATCTCCATTGAGCCGCCGGCCATCCCGATCAACAGGAAACCGGCCAACAAGGCCATGCCGCCGCTGCCGGTGACAACAAGCGCCTGAACCGCAGAACGACGGGATGCAGTGCGCAGGTTATCGAACCCGATCAGCAGGAACGAGGTGATGGAAGTCAGCTCCCAGAAGATGAACAGGGTGATCAGGTTGTCTGCCAGTACAACACCGAGCATCGAGCCCATAAACAGGAAGAGGAAGGAAAAGAAACGCCCTTGCTGCGGATGTCCTTTCAGGTATCCGCCTGCATAGAGCACAACAAAGGCTCCGATGCCGGAAATCAAAAGCGCGAAAAGAGTTGATAGCCCATCAAGATAGATGGAGAAGGTGACGCCGTAGGTGGGCACCCACTCAAGTCCAAGCGTATGCGTCTGCCCAGCCGCAACACTAGAAACAAGCGAGAGAAAGTGCACGAAGATCAGCGCTGGAACCGCAGCCAATACCCAAGCAGCGTTGTGTTTCAACTTCTGCGTCAGCATTGGTGCGAGCACTGCAGCAACAAAGGGCGCGAGCATCGCCCAAAATGTCGCCTCAACACCAGAAAATGGCATTTAGCACTCCGTTAAAAGGCTAGTCATATGGTTCATTTTGGTCAGCCGAATCGATACCAAAGCATACAATTCAACATCCGAAGACATGACATAATGTGCCCATCGCAAAACGGCAAGTCGATTACGTTGGGTATATTCGATATGTCGCTATGCAAATACACTTATTTGGCTTAGTTCTCCGCCGATAGACATACATCTCTATTTTGTCGCACCCCATTTCTACATAGAGTATTGTGCCTGCGACAATTCTGAGCACCTTAGATCCGCTGCGAATACAAAAATGCACTTCATTTTTTCAAGAGCAGAGCCCGAAAAGTCTCGATAAGCGATTTTGCTATACTGCTTAGCAGCATGATCTCGTGGTCAATCTTGCTAATTTTTGTCGTTTTATGACAACTTCTCGCCTTTGATTACTCAAAGGGACCAAGCCCCAGTTCCACAAATTCTGCCTCGGCACGCAAGAAAAGGAAATATCGACAGGTTTCGAGCACTTTCTGCCAATTTTCTACGGAGTGAAGCGCATTTTCGTCCAATGTTGATCGACGCTTCACCTTCAGACCCGATGCAGCGACCCTTGAATCGCGGAAAATCTACATGAAACGCGAGCCCCTGTTGCGCCGTCGCTATGCCTTCGGCATCACTTGCTCTGAAACGGACCGAGGCCAGCACATGGACGGACCCGACAGATTGCCACACCAATTTATCGCCAAAACCTAGAATTGGGCCACCAATAAACCACAACTCCTGTGACTTGTCGCGGATGAGAAACGGGCATGGCGACATGTCCAGTTTTAGGCGCTAGTGTGCTGGCAAATCGACTCGGGCCACCTATCTCAAGGCCTTGAAGCTCCGATACAGAACCAATTTTGTGCTTAAGGACACCCCTTCCAAATGAACACACCGCGTCCTGAGAAAAAAGAATTTGTCTCTACCCACCACGGCATTACCAAAACCGAGTCCTATCATTGGCTTCGTGCTGAGAACTGGCAGGAGGTCATGCACGATCCTTCTGTTCTGGATGCTGAGATCCGCAGCTACCTTGAGGCGGAAAACGCCTACACGCAGCAAATGATGGCGGATACAGAGGCTCTGCAGGAAGCGCTCTTTGAGGAAATGAAGGGGCGCATCAAGCAGGATGACAGCTCTGTCCCCTCGCCTGACGGTCCTTTTGCCTATGCACTGAAGTATGTGCAGGGCGGCCAGCATCCAATCTTCTACCGCGTTGCTCGAGAAGGACACCAGGACGAGGAGGAGATCCTTCTTGATGGCGACAAGGAAGCGGAAGGCCAAGCCTACTTCAAGATTGCAGGCGCGTCTCACTGTGATGATCACAGCAAGCTGGCATGGGCCTATGATGACAAAGGCTCTGAGTACTTCACGCTGAAGATCCGCGACTTGGCCTCTGGCACTGATCTGGATGAGATTATCTCCAACACGGCAGGTGGCGGCGTGTGGTCCGCCGACAGCAAGTTCGTCTTCTATGTGGAGATGGATGCCAACCACCGCCCCTCCAAGCTGTTCCGCCACCAAGTGGGAACGCCCCAGTCTGAGGACACCCTTGTCTATGAGGAGAAGGATGCCGGTTTCTTCATGAGTGTGGGCCGCACACAGTCTGGGCGGTTTATCACCATCGACATTCATGATCACGAAACCGCCGAGGTCTGGCTTATTCCCGCGGACGATCCGAGCGCGGCACCAAAACTGGTTGCGCCCCGTGAAACGGGCATCGAGTACAGCGTTGAAGACCACGGCGACAAGCTGATCATCCTTACCAATGCAGGGGACGCGGAAGACTTCAAGATCGTCACAACAGATCTGGAGACGCAGCTGGCCAATCCAGGCCGATCCACATGGACTGACCTTGTTGCCCATGAGGCCGGTCGCCTCATCCTCTCCTTCAACGTTCTGAAGGAGCACATGATCCGTCTGGAACGTTTTGAAGGCCTGCCGCGTATCATGGTCCACCGGCTCGAAGATGGCGAGGAACACAGCATTTCCTTTGACGAAGAAGCCTACAGCCTTGGCTTTTCCGCAGGCTATGAGTTCGACTCCACACTGATCCGCTTCACCTACTCGTCCATGACCACCCCATCCCGCGTGTTTGACTATGACGTTGCCTCTCGGGAGCGGGTCATGCGCAAGGAGCAGGAAGTACCGTCTGGCCACACCCCATCTGACTATGTGACCCGTCGGCTGCAAGCCGTTGCCCCGGATGGCGTCAAAGTGCCAGTAACCGTGCTTTACCGCGCCGATACGCCTCTCGATGGAAGTGCCCCGTGCCTGCTTTATGGCTACGGCTCCTATGGCATTTCCATTCCTGCGAGCTTCAACACCAATGCGCTGTCCCTGGTGGATCGCGGATTTGTTTATGCCATCGCTCACATTCGTGGGGGCAAGGACAAGGGTTTTGGCTGGTACAAGGCTGGACGCCGCGAGTTCAAGAAGAACACCTTCACGGACTTCATCGCTGCAAGCAGCCATCTGGTTCAGGAGAACTTTACCGCACACGATCGGATCGTGGCTCAGGGCGGTTCTGCTGGCGGGATGCTCATGGGGGCGGTTGCCAACATGGCACCACAGAACTTCAAGGGCATCATCGCCGAGGTACCCTTTGTTGATGTTCTGGCCACCATGCTGGACGACACCCTGCCCCTGACCCCGCCAGAATGGCCGGAGTGGGGCAACCCGATCACCGATGAGACGGCGTACAACTACATCGCTTCTTACTCGCCAATCGACAACGTGGAAGCCAAGGATTATCCGGCGATCTTTGCTCTTGGCGGGCTCACCGACCCCCGAGTCACCTATTGGGAACCTGCCAAATGGGTTGCCACGCTGCGTGAGAAGAAGACGGATGACAACCTGCTCATGCTGCGCACCAACATGGATGCGGGCCATGGTGGTGCATCCGGGCGTTTTGATCGCTTGAAGGAAGTGGCGCTGGTTTATTCCTTTGCGCTCAAGACAACGGGCAAAATCGCCTAAGTCTCGTCCAAAACAGTGATGCCAACAACAAGGGTCGCGCAAGCGGCCCTTTTTTCATGACAGCCGGCCAAACTTGCCTTGTCCCACCTCACCACCCTCAGATGCGTGACGTAGCGTCATGTAAAACCGCGAAGCGTCTGACTAGCATCATGAAAAACACGTGATATCGGCAGCATTCACCCGCTAACGCACCGGCTGCTCTCAAGTTACACTCCGGGTGATTACGGTGAACTTTTAACAGCGAATCTAAGTAGTCAGGCGAGGGAATTTTACGAAAACACAATTATACCAAAACGCCATACATGCGTTTCAAACAATACAACAGATAATCTGTAAACCTATACAGGTAAGAGAATTATAATTATTTTGTAAGATGTTAAACCACAAAGAAGAGCCCGCTAAGGGAGATAAAAATGACAAAGTCCCCCATCCTACTTGCTGCGCTTGCAGCATTTTGTTTTGCACCAAGCGCTCAGGCTTCAGACCTTTATCGCAACCCGGCAAGCCCCCATGTGGCTTATTTCTTCAAACCAGCCGAGTATCCCTTCAACTTCCTCTTGCCGAATGACATGCAGTCTCGCCCGCGCGTTTATGGCACCGAGTTCGACTGCCGCATTCGTGTACAGCAAGATGGCCCGGAAAACGTCTACCAAGCGTTTGTAACGGGGCGGTTCACCGACCATCCAAGCCGCTTCATTTCCAGTGTGGCCTGTTTTCAGACAGCGCAGAAATGTGATGCCTATCTGAACTTCATGCGAGGCTACCTGCAACTGGTCAACAGCGCGGCCTGCCAGCGCGGCTACTACCAAGGCCTGTTTAACTAACCACTCCTAACAGACGACAGCAGCGTGGCCCCCTACCCTAGCTGCGAGGACAAAAATGATAAAGAAAATCAGTATCGCAGCTTCCGCTGTCGTTCTGGTGCTTGGCGGGTGCGCCAGCCCGCCAAGCACCAACTATCTTGAAGCGCGTCTTGTCCCCACGACCGGGCGCACCATTCCCGCTGTGGAAAGCACGCAGTACGATTGCAGCATCGCCAGCAGGAGCACGCCGCCTTCCCAGCTGTTCCAGGCCAACGTGGGGGGCCGGGTCTTGAGCGACAACCGTCCTTACAACGTGACCACAACAGCCTGTTTCACAACGCAGTCTGAATGTGAGGCCTACCTCTACATGATGAACGGCCTGTTGGAACAAGTGATCACGTCCAGATGCACGCTCGGCGTTCAGAAACAATTGTTCAGCTGAGCCCAAACGCAAAAAGAGCGGCCCAACGGACCGCTCTTCTTCAAACCTTCATGGCTCTGATCAGGGCTTAAACAGCCTTGTTGAAGAGCTCTTCGACGTATTCCCAGTTTACCAGGTTGTCTACGAAAGCTTCGAGGTACTTCGGACGCGCATTGCGATAGTCGATGTAGTAGGAGTGCTCCCAAACATCACAACCGAGAATTGGCGTTGCACCGTGAACCAGTGGGTTTTCGCCGTTTGGTGTTTTCATGACAACCAGCTTGCCGTCTTTCACTGCGAGCCATGCCCAACCGGAACCGAACTGGGTTACACCAGCGTTGATGAAGTCGGCGCGGAATTTGTCGAAGCCACCGAGGTCTTCGTCGATCTTCTTTGCCAGAGCGCCTGGCAGAGCGCCGCCGCCGTTTGGCTTCATCCACTTCCAGAAGTGGAGGTGGTTGTAGTGCTGACCAGCATTGTTGAAGAGGCCTGCATTGGTGCCGTAGCTTTCCTTGACGATCTCTTCCAGAGACTTGCCTTCCAGGCCAGAACCTTCGAGCAGATTGTTGCCGTTGGTTACATAAGCCAGGTGGTGCTTGTCGTGGTGATACTCGAGAGTTTCAGCAGACATGTATGGGCCAAGAGCGTCGTATGCATATGGCAGATCTTCAAGTGCGAAAGACATGCGTTTGCCTCCAATTGAGCGTTGGTTGAAAATTCCTGCTGCTCATTCCGGGGGAGCCGAACTGGCAACTCGGAGGGAAACATAGTGTCCTTTCAGGGCAACAGCAACGGTTTCTACGTATAATTTGCAAATATTTTTGTTATTTTTTTCTACGGGTTCCACCTAACGTAGCGGGGACAAGCGGTTTCAAACTGGATATCAATCAAACTGATTAGAGTTGAGGCATTCGATTTGGGGGTTTTGGGAGACGCCGACCCCAGAACCACGCGCTAAGTACCTTTGAGGATTATATGTTTCACAACCGCACGCCCTTTCAGCTCGCCCTAGGGGGATGCCTTGCCCTTGCAACTGTCATGGGAATCGGTCGGTTCGTTTACACCCCTATTCTGCCATGGATGCTGGAGGAAGGCCGTGTCACCGAGGTCAGCGCAGGGCTTATCGCTTCCTCCAACTTCATCGGCTACCTTTTGGGCGCCATTCTTGCCTCACGCTCTCCCTTGCCGGGCGGCGCTTACCGTGTCTTTACCGTTGGCTTGTTTTTGACGGCGTTTACCACGCTCATCATGACGGTTGATGGCTCGACCGCCTATTACAGCCTCATTCGCTTTCTTTCAGGGCTGATCAGCGCCTATGTGTTCGTTCTGGCGTCTACTCTCATCATCCCTCGCCTGCATCAATTGGGCCGCGTGAACCTCACACCCGTTATTTTTGCAGGTGTTGGCTTGGGGATCTCTCTTTCCTCGCTGTTCATTGAACTGGCAGATGGCTGGGTAGAAAGCTCGCTCACCTTGTGGCTCATCAGCGGCATCATCAGCTTCGTCCTGATTGGCGGTGTGCTCTGGTTGTTTCCTGCCCGAGAAGCCCCGATGGTGCGGACAAATGGCGCAGCTGCCAGTCGTGAGCCCGCTTTGCCCCGCGTCGCCTATCGTCTTATTATCGCCTACGGCTTTTTCGGCTTTGGTTACGTGATCACAGCGACATTCCTTGGCGCACTGGCTGCCACCACACCGGGCCTTGAGAACTTCGCAACGCGAGGCTGGTTGCTGGTGGGACTTGCCATCATGCCCTCCGTATTTCTTTGGAACAGTGTCGCCCTTCGCATTGGCTATGGCCGTGCCATCGCCGTGGCGTGCCTTCTTGAGGCGGTTGGGGTCGCGCTCAGCGTCCTGATGCCAAACCTGATTGGCTTGTCTTTAGCGGCGATTCTGCTTGGTGGAACCTTTGTCGGCATCACCGCAATCGGACTGGTGGAGGCGCGCAGACTGGCCCCGGAGAGCCCGCGCTCCATCATTGGCTTGATGACTGCTGCATTTGGCCTTGGCCAGGTGATTGGCCCCACCTTTTCAGGCTACCTTTTCGAATGGACTGGAAGCTTTACTGAAGCCTCCTTGGTCGCAGCGGCCACCTTGATCATTGCGGCTCTTCTGACGATCAAGCCGTTTCATGCAGAGGCACTGCCGGCGCCATCTGAGCGCCGTGAACACGCATAGAAAAGGCCGGAAAACCGGCCTTTCAGATTGATGACAAACCCCGTCATATTTTTGGCGGGGTTTTCGTTTTTTAGGTCTGCGGCGCGGCCTAAAACTACCCCTTGCGACTTACGCCGCCGTAGCTTGTGTTTTGGTGTTCATAG
>NZ_JAWXVZ010000018.1:0-57979 GCF_033843645.1 Nesiotobacter zosterae
GGCGCCGCCGGGCATGATAACAACAATCAAAAAAACACTCTCCAGCATCAAACAGAACAAGCAATCCAAAAGCCCCCGACGCATCATGCGCGGGGGCTTTTTGCATTCCAAAACAAAAACAAAGACAATCAGCTTGAACACGAAACCACGATGTGCAAGCGTTGCAACTCGACTTCCATCGATTTTAAAGCACTCTTTTCTATTTCCACGATCTGCAAATGACTATGCAAGCGCCCTTTAGACTTCGGCTAGACACACTCGAAATCCCTGTCAGCAATCTTGACCGGTCCCGCAACTGGTACGCCTCCGTTTTTGACCTGACGCCCACTTGGTCTGATGATCTCCATTGCCAGCTTTCTTCAAAAAATGATCTCGGGCTCCGGTTCCTACTGGTTGCAGCGGGGTGTGAAGACAGGCTCGCGTTCCAGAACGTTGCAACCGGTGTCGTTCACAGCTTTGCGGATCTGGAAGTTGATGACCTTGAAGGGTTCCACGCGTCTTTGCGGGCGAAGGGCATCACTGTGCCAGACCTCAGGGATCCAGAGTACGACTGGGCACCGAAGGGGTTTGCGCTGCAAGATCCTGATGGTAACCGCTTCGGCATCTTTTCATTGAAAAGTGATTGAGACTTTAGGCAGCAGTTCTGGTTGCTAACCGACAGTGAGGCAGGGGCGTTTATGATGTGTTGCTGGGCATGCTAGCAACAATTAAAGTCTCCAGCATCAAGCAGAACAAACAATAACAAAAGCCCCCGACGCGTCATGCGCGGGGGCTTTTTGCATTCCAATACAAAAACAAACACCCAACAAAACATGCATGATATGCGCATTACATAAGCAGTCCAGCCATCAGGCTTGTGGGGCGGCTTTGGGGGCGCGCCGTAGAGCCTTATGGCCGGGCATAAACAGGCTGGCGGGGGCTTGTGCGGCCCGTGTGGGAGCGTTTTGGCTGGTAGCTGTTTGGTTCGTGTTGTTGTCCTTTCGACGTGCCAGAGTCCAACGTGGAAAGCGAACATTGCAAAGTCATTCGTCGTTTTATCTTGCAGCCTAACAGCCAAGCTGGCGGGCAGGCCTAACCGAACTGGCACAAGATCTGATGGCGATTGCGTCGGATTATTTTAGCCTAAACCGCTGCTTCATGGAGGGGCTTGCCAAGTGGAAACAGGGTTCTCTCCATTGGAAGCTCGAGATGGTTATGGCACTGTTTTCTGTGTTGCGGCGGGGACCAGGTTCGAGCCCATCCTATTGGTATTTATGGGGGTAGGGCGCTTTGCTCACTGAAACAACTTTAAGAGCGCCGAGTTCAGACCAGTTTGACGTGTTGAGATTCCTCATTCGCCATCGTCTGTCATCGCTTCTTCACAGGCTAATTGGCGTTTCCACAATGATTGCAAATATTCGCCTTGAAATCCGGCGCTTAGGTGGGTATCTACGCGGTCAAGGACACGTGGCCGAGTGGTCGAAGGCGCTCCCCTGCTAAGGGCGAGTGCTTTTTTTATATTCTCACGTAATATCAGTGAGTTATGTCACTTGTTGAATCGTGACTGTTTGGGTTTTGCAGATTTCCGCTTTTCTTCCCGAGAGAACGCATCCAGTACATTTTGAGAACCTTGCCGTGAGTGCGCATAGGTATCCAGGAGCACGCGCGGGCTTGACCAGCGGCCGTGTTTGGCAACGTCTACCGGGTTCACGCCGCGCCTGACAACGGTCTCTGTGCCGAAGCCGTGGCGGCCAGCGGCATGCGGACCGATGTACTCAATGCCTGCTTGTTTACATGCGTGTTGCCACGGGCCGTATATGCTGTGCCGGCTTGCGTACCCGAAGACTTTTCCATTCCGGGGAGGGAGGTTTGCAAGGGTAACCACCATATCTGTTGTGATGCTCACCCATTGTGCCGGGTGGCCTTTGGATGGTGGCATCCAGACACGGTGGTTTTGGAGATCAAGGTCATCTGGTACCAGCTCAATGGCTTGCGTAACTCGGGCTCCGGTGGTGAACATGAATAGCGCCAGCGCGCTCATATAGGGGTTTGCATGTTCGCGGAACTTATCGAGCCATTCCCATGAGCCGGGGGTCTTCTCGGCGCGGCTTTGCTTGCCTCTTGCCGCATCTTGAGCCTGACGCTCTGCGGGCGTGTAGGCTTTGACCTTGATGGGTGGCGTTCCCTTTATTTGGTGCGCATTGTTTATGACAGCGCTAATGGGAACAACGACCTGCCTTCTCCAGGTATCCGTTGCCGCTTTGGGGTAGATCTGCCTGCCCAGATTTCGAACTTCGTTGGGCGTTATGTCCCGGACCTTCTTTGCCGCCAGGTGGGGCAGGATCTTCTGAAGGTAGCCTGCCTCCGCCGGTTTGGCCGGGTACAGAATGACGGCTGCAGCGAAGGTCAGCTCATCTTTTTCTGATGGCGCATCTGGTCCAAGGATCGCACGTTGCCGCGCTTGCCTTTCGATCTCTGCGAGCTTCGCTGTTGCGACCGCTTCATCAGATGTTCTGAGGCTTCTGTCAATGTAGCCGTCGATGCCATCAGCGCGTCCACGGATCCACCATTTGAGGCCTTTTCGATAGATTGTGAGAGGCATGGCTTTTCCTCGAAAATACGATCTATATGTTCCGGCAAGAGCAGCATCGCATTGCCGAGAGTGCAAAAGGCGCCCAGTTGGCGAGCGCGCTCTCGGAGTTTGCGTTCAGAGATCGGGATTCCGCGTTCACTGAAAACTGTTACCCATTCATCCGGTGTTTTTCCAGCTTGTAGAACTTTAGGCATTGGTTGTGACATGCAACCCTCTAATATTCGCCTGAGGCTTTCATTTTGGCAGATCATGTTGCTCCTGCCAGCGTACCTGTTGGCTGACATTCCATTCTGCCCTGAACCAGCCATTCTGCATCTTTCCGATACTTCACAAGGGGCCGTTTCTTGCTGCGATCAAGGCTGCATCCAAAGCCGGTGTGAACCATAGGCCAGCACCGGCTAACAGCATCAAGAATGCCAGTTTTGCTGCTTCACTCAGCAGAAATACGGCATTTCGGATTCCGGGGTATCTGCCGAGCATTAGATCCTCCTTATTGTGTGGTGGGGAGGTGCACAGTGATCACGGCAGCCTTTGTTAGCGGTAGTATGGACAGTCTTCGAGGTACTCGAACTCGATGCGATTAACTTTAGATTCAGGTGGGCGTTTGTGATGATCTGCGAACATGCGCACGAAGTCTTCAGGGGAATACTCCGGAAACCCTTCGCGCGCGCAATCTTCTTGACTGATGTCTTTAAGGCGCTCTGTTTGCACAGAAACGACCCGGATTTGACAAAGTCGTTTGACTTTTTCGCCCGGTTTTAGACCCATGCCTTTTTCGACAGCGTTGAGAACTGTACCTGGCTTCAGAAAAGCCCAGCCAAAGCGCCGAGTGACTGTCTTTTTGCGGTTTATGATTTGCTGTTTTGTAAGAGCAAAACTCATGTTTCTTGGCATGCTATCACTCCTGTGAGAAGGACGGTCAGGGTTATCCTGACCGTCCGTATTACCCGTCACTATGGGAGGAGTGGTGGACGGGTTTAACCTACAAATTATTTACATCACCCTAAAGGGTTAATGTCAAACAATAAAGAGTGACTGGTCATATTTTCTGAAGTTGCATTTGAAGGACGCAGACCTTGTTACCCTCTGCATCCAAAACCACAGGGCCGATTTTCTCTGTTGGCAGTGCGATCCTCGTCAGCCAGCGCGCGAAGCCTGGATGCATAAGGGCGATAAGCCGTTCTGCTCCGACACCTATTGCTCTTTTGGCAAGAGCTCTGGCGTTGGCGGATAGCGCCTCGTTTTTTGTTTCTGGATCAAGAGTAGGGCAGGCCGTAAAGCGTGTAGCTTCCCAGCATTTTTCGTCAGTTGGAAGAAAGGGAATTTGAGGGTCTGGAAGCCCGTTCAAGCGCTTTAGAGCCGCATCCCTTATCATGTAGGACTGGCCGCCCATGTCAAATGAGCATGGATTCATGCGGCTTGCTGCAAGGACAACACCGTCCCGGTGAGTGATTACGTATTCCGTGTTTCCAGTGTCATATTGATCCCATTCGATGAGAGTATTGTGCGGAACTTTCCACTTAAGCTCATCGACAAATAGCGCCTTCCGTATCTGAAGGTGCTGAAGCCATAAATCCCCATATTCGTGGATGGTCTCGAAAGACATAGTGACAGATTGCATAGATCCCTCCTAGTTGAGTTAGGAGGCTACGATCGCGGATCTGAATGCTTTCGGCTGCTAGTTTATTTGGTGAACTTTTTGCTCCAGCCCAAAGCCGGCGCGCGCTGCAAGGGCGACTACAGTTGCAAAATTGTCGACGCCAATGTGTCGTTGGATTGCCTTTTTGCGCTGCTTGATAGCGTCTTCACTAACCCGAAAATGATGAGCAATCTCTTTTGCCTTGTGGCCTGAACTCGCGAGTTGAATTAGCTCCTTCTGTAACGGTTGCAAAGCCAGCGTCCGGTTACATAGCTCTTCAAGATGATAACCAGTGAGCAGTTGATGGACCTTTTGTTTCTCGGCTTGGCTGAAGGGTTTGGTTCTTGCCACACCTGCGATCAATCTATTTCCGCCAATGCAGGATGAAAAGGCAATGCCAGCCTTGATGTCTCTAGCGTAGGCTGCCGACAAAAAGCTATTATTCGGATTTGTGATTTGCCACTCGATCAGGCCGGTGTTGTTCAAGCCGAATATTACAACCGGATCATATTTTAGGCCGTTCATCGCAAAATACTGGCGTTGCCACTCGGCGCTGTAAGTGGTTTCCAGGTCGACATCTCCCATCGTGAATCGACCTTTTCCAATCGCGTAGCCCTGATAGGCTATAAGCTTAAAGTTCTCGTCCATAGCATTGTCCATTTAACCCTTTCGGGTGAAAATACTATAAAAAGTAATATCTCCGCAACCACATAGAAAACGTGTTGTAGAGTGGAACAAACAGTAGGTGCGCGGGTGCCTCTGCATGCGTCAAAAAGGAAACTGCATGAAGTCCTAACCCTTTAAGGTTACATTCACCAAATTTGTATTTACACCTGACGATGGTTGTGTAAGTTTAACCTGCATACTTTACGTGAGGTTGCTATGGATTCTAAGCAAAAAAGTGCAAAGGTGGAATTATCGATTATTATTAGCCGGATGTCCGATGTTCAGGCTGGTGAATTGTTGAAGCAAATAAAACAAAATCAAAAAGCAAGCTATTTCAATTTATCCAGCAAAGAGCGCGCTTCATCTTCGGACATTCCGTTTATGAGTTCATAAAGTTCGGCTTTAGCGGTTGATAGTGGGTTATCACTGTCCAATATTTGCGCTGACGGCAGTCCGATCACGCTACAAATCGCTTCGAGGGTCGACCAGCGTAATGATTTAGTGTCTGCTCGCAGGAACTTAGACACTGTGTTGATGCTGTAACCTGCTTTTTCCGAAACTTCCTTAGGTGTCATTCGTTTGTAGGCAATAATTGCTGCCAGATTTCGCCGGCGCCGATCCCAAAGATCCTCTTCATTGGGCTTAACAGTACTTTTTTTCACGTTAGGTATCCCTTGGGGTTAAGAGTTGGGACATTTTCACCCTTAACGGTGAAAATGTGAACATGCCAAAAAGTGATTTCATCAAAATAAAAAGATGTTATATAACCCTATAGTGTGAATGTAGCTATAAGGGGGTTTGCTATGGAAGATGGAACCAGAATTCCGAATCCTGCTGAGTTTCGGGAATGGGTTATTCAAACCATGGCGGCTCTCCAAATTAGCCCGCACTATTGGAGTACCGCCGCCGGTATTGGTCCTAACGCAATCAGCAAGTTTATTAGCAACGAACAACGAGACTTGCGGATGGGAACAGCCTCCGCAGTTTACAGCGCTGCTTTTCGGCTCGCAGCGGAAAAAGACACCGTTCTTCCACCTCTCAAAGCTCGGCAGGTTTTCGACGGCGAGCCAGTGGGCGATGCTCATGTCTAGTGCTTGTTGCGGCTGCATAATCCCCACAAAGCCTTCAGAGTGCTCTAGCAAGCCAGTGTCGAACCTCATAACCTTCAACGAACATTCCAGCTTGTCCATTACTCAACCAATCGATGCGATCCGAGCGAAATGTACGGACCTCATCTACTTCCCAGCAGTAGGCATCGATATAGAAAAAGTGCTCGCCGATTTCGGGGTCTGGGTACCAAATGGTCTTAACCTGAATGGTGAGTTCGCTCTCTATTCCATACCTGTTGTGGTAGCCGATTGTGAGCTCTTGGCCTACGAGCGAGCTTATGCCTCTATTTCTATCTCTGCGTTTAAGATACTGATTTCTGTAGTGTTCAAGTTGCTCTTCCTGATGCTGCTGTTCGCGGCGCTTGCGCAGATGGCGCCTTTTGGCAAAAAACCAAATGAGGAACACAATGGCGAGGAAAATGAAAAAGGTAGTGGGGCTCATACGACAAGCTCCCTGATCTTTTTGAGCAAGATCGCAACGCTTTCCCATCGGGTATCATTAGTGCGAGGGCTGGTGTCGATCATTGGCCCATTCCCTCACTTCATCACCGCAAACAGAGTTCCTAGGCGGCCGTGCGGGCCTGAGGGCCTCGCTGCCGATTTTCGTTCCGTCCGGGCGCCTGCCGTGCTCGATGCACCAGTCGCGGTAGTCTATGTCTCCTTTATCTCGTGGAGCGTGTTTCGGGTTCGTGATCATATCGAACAAGATTACACCCGCCATGATTGCGAAGTGTACAAGGATGACAAACGCGGTGGGGGCGTTGTTTGCCTCATCCGGGAACTTGCTGCCGCTCACAATCACGACCATGCATTTGGATATTACCAGAACGCAAAACAACAATATATTCAGACGCATAGTAGCCCCCCGTGGCGCGGTGTGTGTGATCCACGCTACCAATCACCGGTAGATTCGGCTTCCCTGCAAGCAAGGGGGATAGTTCATGGGGGGGAAGGTGACTGCGCCCGCAGTTTGTTAGCAGGCCGGGGTTACAGGCTCGGCCTGTTGCACGCCCCAGAGCCTAGGTTAGGCTATTTCTTCGTCTTTTACCTGCTGTTGGTAGACGGGCACCACCTCTGCTTTGAATTGGGCAACAACCTTTTCCAGTTCTTGGGCGTTGTTGCTGGTCAGTTGCTCGGTTTCTGCGGCCAGCAGGGACACCATGTGCCTGCACACGGTTCGGCTGCCACAGCTACAGATCATGGAAAATGTGCCGGGCCCATACACAACGTGGACCCGCTGTTGGCGTTCGTTTTGTGGCTTAAGATCAAACGTGAAACTTGGCATGTAATTACTCCTTCGAGTGCTTGCGGGAGCGCGATTAAGCGTGCCTTCCCGGCATTTTCGAAAAAGGGCCATGCCATCAAGGTTACGCCCCGCAACTCCCTGAAACTAAATGCTTACAGGCGCAGTCGTAGTTGGGCGTGCAGTGCCAAGTTTGCGGGAATTACCCCCGCTGGTGATACCAGCGGCATTTTGGGGATGGGCAATTAATGCGAGCAGAGTTTCTTCCGGGGTTTGGTGACGTTGGTTCTGTGGGTCGGGATCACCAGCTGATCATCGATAGCTTTGCTGGGGGCGGTGGGGCTTCGACAGGGATTGAGCTGGCTCTTGGGCGCGCGCCAGACTTGGCCATCAACCATTGTGGTAAGGCGCTTGCCATGCATGCGGCTAATCACCCGAACACTATTCACTTGAAACAGGATGTATTTGACGTTGATCTGCAGGCTCACACTCTGGGTCGAAAAGTGGGGCTACTTTGGGCATCGCCGGATTGTAGGCACTTTTCACGGGCGCGGGGCGGCAAGCCGACATCAAAAAGTGTCCGCATGCTGGCGTGGAGCATCGTTCGTTTTTGTCAGAAGCTCGGCGCCTGTCGGCCCGAAGTAATCGTGCTTGAAAACGTGCCTGAGTTTCAGTCCTGGGAAGACTTCCAGCCATGGCTCGGTGCCCTTAAAAAGCTCGGCTACAAACCTGAGTTCAAAGAGCTTCGCGCCTGCGACTATGGCGCGCCCACTATCCGAAAGCGCTTGTTCATGGTCGCGCGGCGCGATGGGAAGAAGATCCGTTGGCCAAAGCCAACGCATGGCGATCCGCGTGCTGAAGGTTTTGCCGAAAGCGGGCTCAAACCATGGCGTACAGCGGCAGAAATCATTGATTGGACGCTGCCTTGCCATTCGATCTTTCTGAACCGGGAAGAGGGGCGAATGGTTGGTGTGAAACGGCCTCTCTCAGACAATACGCTGCGCCGAATTGCGAAAGGTATTGTGAAGTATGTTTTGGATGCGAAAGAACCTTTCCTTGTGAACATGAGCCACGGTGGCCGGTGCGAGCCGCTTCATGAGCCCATGCGCACCATAACCACTACCAAGGGCGATGAGCGACTATTGGTTGCTGCCGGGATTCGGCGGGACTTCGGTAGCGCTCTTGGCCGATCTCTTCGAACTGTTACTTCTGACCGGGCGGGAAAAGCAACGCTTGTAGCTGCGTTCTTGGCGCAACACAACACAGGGGTGATTGGCCGAAGTTGCGATGCGCCACTCTCAACAGTGACGGCGCGTGGTACGCAACAGGCGATTGTCTCCAGTCATCTTGTGAACTTGAAGGGTACGCATCGGCGAGGGCAGGCACTTGATTCACCGATGCCCTCCATCACCGCAGGCGGCCTGCACGCAACTGAGGTGCGGGCATTCCTGATCAAGTACTACGGCACTTCGATTGGTCAGGCTGTAGATGAACCGCTTGGAACTGTCACAACTAAGGATCGCTTCGGCCTTGTGACTGTGCAGATCCACGGGGAGCCTTACGTGATCACCGACATTGGCATGCGGATGTTGAGTGCAAGAGAGTTATATCGCGCGCAGGGGTTTCCTGATGGGCACGAGTTGACAGCGGAGTTTGAAGGGAAAGCACTGACGAAGACCGACCTTATTAAGGGGTGCGGGAACAGCGTCAGTCCGGTGATTGCGCAGGCGATTATCGAGAGCGTGTGTCCAGATCTGAAAGTGGGGGTGGCATGACCGAGGTATCTGGCATTGCTGCGGACCAACTGCGGGCGTTCGTGGAGCGCGTGGAGCGGCTGGACGAAGAGATCACATCATTCAACGACGATAAAAAGGCGGTTTACGCGGAGGCCAAGTGCAATGGCTTTTGCGTGAAGACGCTGAAGAAAATCATACAGGAGCGGCGGAAGAAACCACAGGAACGCGAGGAGCAGGAGGCGCTTTTTGACCTTTACTGGCACGCGTTGCAAGGCGGAGGGGCAACTGATGCAAGCACCTAAGTTTTTTCCAGGTTCGGGCTTTCCGACCAGCTCGGTGATCCGGTTGGCGGCGCGGTATCGCGAGGCGGGCGTGTTTCCACGGTATGACCCGGCCGTGCTGATGATGGCGCTACGGATGCCTGAGCGCGCACCGGAGTCTTTGCTGGCGGAAGCGCGACACATCAACCGGACGGGGCGCTGGCAGAAAGAGGAGGAGGCGAGGCGCAAGCGGCGCAAAGCCAGCCCCAAAAAGCCGAGCATGAAAGCGCGGGTTGAGAAGATCCTCCAGCAGGAGGCTGCGGAAGCCGGCGTTTCCGTTGAGCGCTTGCGTGGGCGATGCCGAAAACGGCCATCGCTTCAGGCGCGCCGTGAAGCTGTGGCCCGGTGCCATGAGGAACTGGGCCTGAACTGCAAGCAGATTGGAGAATACTTTTCCGGGCGGGGCGCAGAGGCGGTGCGCACCTTGTTGCAGCGGGCGCAGGCGGCGCGGCAAAAACAGGCCGCTGAGGATGATGTGCATCGGCTGATGGAGATGCTGACTGAGGCGGAACGCAAGAGCCTTAAACAACGTGCATTGGCGCTGACCATAGCTGAAGAAATTGCGCGCAAACATGAACGCACCTTGGCGGAAATTCGTGCACGGCGGCGTGAGCCGGCGCTGCACGGCGTGCGACGGGAGGCGCTTTACTGGGCATGGGAGCGCACGAACCTGGGGTGGAGCGAACTGGGGCAACTGTTCGGGCGCGGGGCTGGCCATGTGGCGTGCCTCGTGCGCGAGCACGCGGAGCTTCATGGGCTGCGCGCCCCTGAAGGCATGGGGAGGGTGGCTGCATGAGTTTGACAAATCACCCCTTCGAGTGCATGTTTGCCAGTAACCAGTTTTCTACTGGTGAGTGCGTCACAAAAAGGCGTGCGGGGATTGGCGTCCCTTTCCGTACCGCAGGCGCTTGCACCGCGCCACGACTCCCCGTGAGCGTGGTTTTTTCTTATGGTCAGGCGTTCAGGAGAGCCTTCGGGCTCGCCGCCTCCTGTGGTGCGGTAACGCCAATCCTGTTCGTCTGGCCACCAGAAATTGGCGTTTCGAGTGGTCAGGCCTCAAAAGATGACCACAGGAGATTTGCCATGTGCGAGCAGGCGAATGACGGGCGAAATGTGCCCGAGGAAATTTATCTACAACTGCTAAATTTGAGTGCTGTTCTTGGTGAAAGTACAGCATTGATCCTCGCGATGACTTCACTGGCCGAGGACGGCATTCGATCAGAACGAAAAGTGGATGCCGTTTACACGTTGCTTGACACGTTGTCAGTGCTGGTGAAACGGGCTGAGCGCCATAATGAACGCGCTAGCGCCATACTATGCGAGCTCGCTGCACTCCCAATCCAACCTTCCGATACCTGATTTTCTTCCCCTCGCGTGCCTACGCGTGGGCGAGGGGCTTTTATGACACCCGGCGAACCGGGGCCATCCAGAGCTCTAAGGAGACTGATTATGGGTAAACAGCGAGTTGTAAATGCAGGACAATTAAAAGTGGCGCTGCGGGCCGTGAGCCCGCTGGTAAGGCGGCGGACGCTAGTTCCGATCCTATCGTGTGGGGTGCCTCGCCCTCCTTATCGCAGTGGCGAATATGCTGGCGGGTGTGACTGCGTCTTCGGCTTTTTGGAGGAGGGTCTGCAATGAGGGTGGATTACCTCTCGGGCTTTGGGGCTGAGGATGGGGGTGGGTTATGACACCAGCAATCCAACAATTCGTTTTCAGGCGTCGGGGTTTGACGGCTCCAGAACGACTGATCCTGCTTGCATTGATTGAGCACCGGCAAGGGAGCTTTGGCGCTGAGATTAGCCAAGCCGAGCTTTGCGATGATGTGGAGATTGCCCGGTCAACCTTGAATGTTCATTTGCTGGCTTTGGAGGAGCAGGGGCTCATCGTCAGGGAGCCGCAGCGAAGCGAGATTGATGGCACAACGTTGCCGACTTTCTATCGCTTTGGCGAGGAACTCCAAAGGGTGCTTGGCACGTCAGAGAGGGGGCGGGAATGAGCGAGCAATCCCAAGCCTGGAGTTGGCGTCAGGCGATTTACAAATCAAACCTACCGGCGATGACCAAGCACGTTTTGCAAACTCTGAGTGCGTTCATGAACTCATTCGGGGAGAGCTGTTACCCCTCTGTGGAGACCTTGGCCGAATACACCAGCCTGAGCAAGAGGGCCGTTATCGACCATCTGAGACAGGCCAGAGAAGCTGGCTGGATTGAGGTATCCTCACATGGATTTCGCGGCCAGAAATGGAAGCGGAACGAGTATACACCAAGGTGGCCGGATCGGGATCTGGTAGCTAGTTGTGGGGTGATAAATGATGAAAGAGGTGGTGAAGGAGGTTCACCACCTCGCGGTAAAAATGCGCGCGGAAAAGAGGCTGAAGGTGGTGAAGGAGAGTCACCACCTCCCTCAAAAAAGGTGGTGAAGGAGGTTCACGAAGGTGGTTACCGTGATGCACCTAAGGTGGTTACCGAGGTGCACCAAGATAAGAACAGTCCAGATAACATTCCAATACCAGTCCAGATTGAGAGAGAGCGCGCGCGAGAAAATCCGGAACAGGTTCAGGAAGCCGATACGGCAACCGTGACACCGGAAACCTGGAAGCGGCGGCTCAAGCGCGTGCATGCGCAATGGCCCACCTTCACCAGCGATAGCGATGCTGCTGCGGAAAAGGCGTGGTTCGATCTCAGCGCGGAAGACCGGCAGGCCGCTTGCGACTTGGCGGGGGCTTACATCGAGCAGTGCAAGGCGGAAGGGCGCAAGAAGTTTTGCTCATTCGCGGTTTATCTCTCGGAAAAGCGGTGGCTGAAGGTGAACGCCAAGGCGGGGCTGGCAACGGCTGGGGAGGTTGCCCGGCCGTTTGGCAAGGCGTGGGGCGCTGCCCGGTTTGCCGACCTGATGCGCGAGCCCTATGGCGTGTTTCCCAAGCCAAGCGGGTTTATCGCGGCGATCCTTGAGCGGGGTGGCCCGGATGCGGAGCGGGAGCGGGCCCAGCGGGTGGCGCGGTATGGCTGGCCGCGTGTGAACACCATGCAGGAGCGGGCGGTGCGCAGCCGGGCGTCCATCACGGTGGACGGGGCGCTGGCGCCACTGGCGGACATGTTCGAGCCCGTGAAGGTGGGCGGTGAGGTTTGGCAGGCGTGGCGGTTGCTGCACGAGGAGCACAACTGGCCGTGGTTTGGAGCCGAGCGTGACCTGCCGGAGTGGGTTTACATGCCCGCACGGCCCATGGACGAACCGGGCGATGAACTGGCGGCAGTGCGAGCCGCGCTGGCCAGTTTCGAGGCGGCGTATCGGGAGACCTTCAGCGGACAGGAGGCTGCGGAATGAGCACCTATCACACACACCAACCGTTGGAGCGTGCGGGGCTGATCTGGGTTGTTTGCCTGGTGAAGCCGCAGGCGGAGCGGAGGGCTGCGGCTGAACTGAGCCGGGCCGGGCTGGTGGGCTGGTGCCCGCTGGTGAGCGAGCGGCGCTACTGGCGGCGCAAACGTGTGATGCGGGTGATCGAAAAGCCGTTGTTGCCGCGGTATGTGCTGGCCGGTGTTGAGTGGCGAAAGGGCAAGCAGATCTCCACGGCGTTGGAGTGTGAGAGCGTGATCCGCGTGCTTTCGATGAGCGAGGATGGCCGGGCAATGCAGGTGCCTTTACGCGATATTCGGCGCATTCGGGAGTTGTTAGTTGCTGCTCGAAACAGAAATAGCGGGCGTATTCCCGAAGCGATTAATGTTGGTGAGGTGATGTTGGTAAGCCTTTCACACGGCGAGGAAAAAGAGATTACCGTGACGGCGGTGGAGCGCGATGGCCAGCGTGTCAAGGGCCTGATTTCCATGCTTGGAATCAATGCTCCCGTCACTGTGGGGGCTTCCAAGCTGCGACGCGGGGCAGCATGATATGGGCAGGACGATCCGTTGGACCCTGATGGACCCCGCAGAGCGCGGGAGTGACCGCAGCGGCGGACCCAGCCAACACAAGACGCGAGTTCGCGGAGTTGGCGCGATGGGGTTCTATGGGGAAAGCGGTGCGTTCGATTTCACTGGGGAAGGGTTACTGGCTCGTGAGGCAACTCACGGGCCGTTTTTCTTAAAGGGTAGAAGGGGGCGTCATGGCGCTGAAGATGATGGCAAGCCAGTTGCGGCGAACCAAGCCTGCGCTGCGTGCGCCCGCAAAGCTGGTGGATCCGTTCTACCGCACACCGGAATGGCGAGCCCTTGCTGCCGATGTGAAAGAGCTGAGGGGCTTTGTCTGCGAAGGGTGCGGCGGGGATTTCTCCAAGCGGCGCGACAAGCTGATCGCGGATCACAAGATCGAGCGCAAGGATGGCGGGGCGGATCTGGATCCGGTCAACGTCCAGTGCCTTTGCATCTACTGTCACAACCGGAAAACCGGGCTGGCTCGGAAGCAGCGGATTGCCCAGTCCTCCGAATGAGGGGGGTGGGGTAAAAGTCTGCAGGGCTGGAGAGCGAGACCGGACCCCAGCCTAATCGGGAGATTTTTTTTGGCTGACTTCGAATTTGACCTGCTTGGGGACCCGATCCCGGAAGGCTTTGGCAAGCGCGGCAGACCACCCCATCGCGTGACCGACGAAAAACGTAAACTTGTCATACAGTTATTGGCGTTCGGCTGGACGCTTGAAAAAATCGCTGCAGCGCTGAGCATCACACCACCGACTTTACGCAAGAATTATTTTCGAGAGCTGAAGTTCAAGGAGGAGGCCAAGGCACGTGTCCAGGCCAAGTGCCTTTCCAAGCTGATGGAACAGGTAGAGGCGGGCAATGTTTCCGCCATCGAGAAGTACATGACGCGGCTCGAGCGCGCAGACCAGCAGGCCAAGGCGGCAGCGCTGGCGCATCGCGGACCCAGCGTTGCCATCGCCTCGGCTCAAAAACTGGGAAAGAAGGAGGCGCGCAAACAGCAAGCGCATTCCTACGATGGCAAGTATGCACCGCCTGAGGCTCCCTTGTTGAACTGATCGGGATCGCGCATTTGACAGTGCATTGGACAACGGCCTGCCCAGACTGGGAACGGCGGATTGTTGCCGGCGAGACCCTGATCCCGCTGGAACCGCTATTCCCGGATGAGGCGCAGGCGGCGCTTGATGTGTTCAAGTCGCTAAAAGTAGTTGATGTGCCGGGCATGCCAACATTTGGCGAGTGCTGCGATCAGTGGGTGTTTGATTTCGTAGCTGCCATATTCGGTGCCTATGATGCCGCGACAGGCAAGCGGCTCATCACCGAGTTCATGCTCCTGATCTCGAAGAAGAACGCGAAATCGACCATCGCGGCGGGGATCATGATCACGGCACTGATCCGGAATTGGCGCCACCTGAATGAGCTGCTCTTGCTGGCACCGACGATCGAAGTTGCCAACAACTCGTTTGAGCCGGCGGCTGCGATGGTCAACTACGATGAGGAGTTGAAGGGCATCCTCACCGTTCATGACCACAAGCGAACGATCAAGCACGAGACAACCGGCGCGCAGCTGAAGATTGTTGCAGCTGATAGCGATACGCTATCAGGCAAGAAGGCGGGCTTCGTACTGGTTGATGAGCTTTGGTTGTTTGGCAAAAAGCCCAAGGCGGCCGCCATGCTTCAGGAGGCAACGGGAGGCCTTGTTTCCAAGCCGGAAGGGTTTGTGGTTTATCTGACAACCCATTCCGATGAGCCTGCAACCGGGGTTTTCAAGTCCAAGCTTGAGTACTTCCGTGATGTGCGGGACGGCAAGATTGAAGACCCGCAAAAGCTCGGGGTTCTTTATGAGTTCCCGCAGAAGATGATCAAGTCCCGCGACTATCTGAAGCCGGAGCATTTCTACATCACCAACCCGAATCTGGGGCGCTCGGTTCGCCTTGAGTGGCTGACTTCCAAGCTGCGAGAAGCGCTTGATAGTGGTGACGGTGACAAACAGTCCTTCCTGGCAAAGCACCTGAATGTGCCGATCGGGATGAACATGCATCGCGATCGGTGGGCCGGTGCGGATCATTGGGAAAGCGCAACTCTCGAGGTGATCCGTGATCTGGACGTGTTTCTTGAGCGCAGCGAGGTCGTGGTTGCCGGCATCGATGGCGGCGGGCTGGATGACTTGCTGGGGCTTTGCCTGATTGGACGCGAGAAGGTGACAAACATCTGGTTGCTATGGTCCATGGCCTGTTGCCACGAGATTGCACTCGATCGCCGCAAGCAGATTTCGGAAATCCTGCGTGGCTTTGAAGGTGATGGTGACTTCTTCATCTGCAGTCAGGTGCAGGACGATATCTTGATTGTCGCGGATATTTTGGAGCAGGTGCTCGATAGCGGATTGTTTCCGGAGCAAAACGCCATCGGACTGGATCCGGTTGGTGTGGCAGCAATCATTGATGAACTCAACCAGCGCGGATTTACAGAGGGGCAACTTGTCGGTGTTCCGCAAGGCTATCGGCTATCCGGGGTGACCAAAGGCATGGCGCGCAAGCTGGCAGATGGGTCGCTCGTTCATGGCGGGTCACGGATGATGGCGTGGTGTGTGTCCAATGCCAAAACCGAAAAACGTGGCAATGCGGACTACGTCAC
Organism: Nesiotobacter zosterae; assembly: GCF_033843645.1. Taxonomy (NCBI): domain Bacteria; kingdom Pseudomonadati; phylum Pseudomonadota; class Alphaproteobacteria; order Hyphomicrobiales; family Stappiaceae; genus Nesiotobacter; species Nesiotobacter zosterae. The sequence goes on from NZ_JAWXVZ010000018.1 coordinate 15,828, forward strand.
GAAGCAGGCCTCAGGTTCGATGAAAATTGATCCGGTCGTGGCGGCGTTCAATGCCTTTGATCTGATGAGCAGGCACCCGGTTGCCAGTAGCAACAACATCAACGATTTCCTCGCAAATCCGGTGATGGTCATATGATGCGATTTTTGAGAGCGGCGCTGCGCGGGGTGCGCAATGAGCTGCGGGGCGATGGCATCGGTTGGGTGGGGCTCAATTCGGCTTCAGGCTTTACCAGTCCCAGCCACAAGACACCGAGCGGCAAAACAGTCAACGCGACAACGTCTTTGGAGGTTTCTGCCGCGTTTGACTGCGTGCGAAAGACGGCACAGGTCGTGTCTTCGCTTCCCTTGAAACTTTACCGCAAAGCAGCGGCCAAGCGCGAAGAGATCGAGGATGACCTGTCGGACATTCTGACCACAAGCCCGAACCCGGAACAGACTGGTGTGGAGTTTTGGGAAGGCATGACCGCACACATGGTGTTGAGGGGTAACGCCTATGCCGAGCGGTTGATGATTGGCAACCGGCTTGTTGGCCTAAAACCGCTTCTTGATGTTGAGCCTAAACGTACAGCAGACGGATCGTTTGAGTATGCAGTGCGGGATCGGGGCAAGCTTGAGACACTGCCGGCTGGCAAGGTTTTTCATCTTCGGGGCTTCGGCCCAGGTGATGGTATCGGGCTCTCGGCCATTCGGTATGGGGCAGGTTCAATCGGGGCGGCATTGGCTGCGGATGAAACAGCTAGCCGTGTGTTCTCGAATGCGATGATGGCAAGCGGGGTATTGAGCTCCGAGCAGACATTGAACGCAGACCAGCGGGCAAGCTTGCAAGATTTGCTGACGCGCTATGCGGGCTCCAGCCGGGCCGGCAAGATGCTGGTTCTGGAGGCAGGTCTGAAATTCCATCAGCTGCAGATGAACCCGGAAGATGCCCAGCTTTTGGAAACGCGGCGCTTCAACGTTGAGGACGTGTGCCGCTGGTTTGGAACACCGCCGATCGTGATTGGCCACGCCGGGCAGGGGCAAACCATGTGGGGCACCGGGGTTGAGCACATCATGCTCTCCTGGTTGTCGCTGGGTATCAACCCGCTGCTGACCCGTATTGAAGCGCGAATTTTGAAAGATCTGGTTCCGGTTGAAAAGCGCAGGACGCATTATGCCGAGTTCACCCGCGAAGCCATGCTGAGGATGGACAGCAAGGCCATGGGCGACTTCCTTTTGAAAATGCGGATGGGCGGTTTCATGTCCGGCGATGAGGGGCGCGACAAGCTGAATCTGCCACGGCGTGGCGGCAAGAATGATGAGCTGGTTGTGCAGACCTCCATGGGACTGGTGGGCATGTTGGGCAAGGAGGACACATGAGCATCCGCGAGCTACCCAAAGCCCGGTTGACCAGCCGGCAGGGGCTGCAAAGCGCCATAAGCGATGCGGTTCTACAGCGTTGGAACCCGGATTTGCAGGCATCCAGCGAGGAGACAGACGGCAACGTTATTTCGATCCTCGATCCCATCGGTGACAATTGGCTCAGTGAAGCGGTGACAGCCAAGGGCGTCGCCCGTCGCCTTGAAGGGTTGGGCGACAATGATGTGGTGGTGACCATCAACTCACCGGGCGGTGATTTCTTTGAAGGTCTGGCGATTTACAATCTTTTGCGCGAGCACAAGGCCAAAGTGACGGTGAAGGTTTTGGGGCTGGCGGCCAGTGCTGCATCCATCATTGCCATGGCCGCAGATGAGATACAGGTGGGCCGTGCTGCATTCCTGATGATCCATAACACCTGGGTTTGTGCCTGCGGGGATCGTCATGCCTTTGCGGATGTGGCCGAGTGGCTGGAGGCTTTCGACAAGTCGGCCGTCAGCATCTATGCGGCCCGTACTGGTATCAAAGCCGCTGATCTTCACGCGATGTTGGACAAGGAAACATGGATCAGCGGCGAAAAGGCGGTTCAACAAGGGTTTGCCGATACCCTGCTATCCTCCGATGAAGTGGACAGCAAGGCGGAGATCGCGGCCCAATCTCTTTCTGCCAATGCGGCGCAAAAACAGCTCGATGTTCTGCTGGCGCGCCTTGGCATTCCTCGTTCCAATCGCCGGACACTTTGTGCGGCGCTGAAGGGAAGCAAGTCTGGCGCTGCTTCCCCCGGCATGCCAGGCGCTGCCGATATGGCGGGTGTGCAGGGCATCCTCGCCAAATTGCAATCCATGTAGCTGGAGATTGATCAATGATCACGAAATCCATGATGCCCGCCATATCTGTGGCGGCATTGGCCGCGACGCGCCCAGATGCCGTATTGGGCACGGTCCGCAGTGAAGCTTCCGACATGGAAGCCCTTCTGAAACAGGTTTCACAGCAGCTGGATCGGGTAAGCGGGGATGTAAAATCCACTGCCGAGACTGCGTTGCAAGAGGCCAAGCGCTCCGGTGAGGTCTCAAACGAGACCAAGGCAACCGCTGACAGGTTGCTTAGTGAACAAACCGCGCTCAGCAAGGCTGTATCCGACTTGACCACGACCCTTGAAGGGCTTGATGCGAAGACACAAGAGCTGTCTCAGCACGTCGCCAGCGGTCCCGGCGCATCACCCGCTTCGGTGCAGAGCTTGGGGCAGGCGTTTGTTTCCAATCAGGAAGCCATCAGTTCTTTTGCCGCAAACGGTGCCAAAGGCAGTCTGCGTATTGAGGTTGCCAACGCAATCACTACAGCAGACGGTTCTGCAGGCGGCCTGATTACTCATGAGGAAGAACGTGTGCCGGTGCGCTTGCCGCGTCGCCGCATGATGCTTCGTGCCCGCCTTACCCAAGGCACTGTGGGATCAGATCTGGTTACCTATCGAAAGCAGGTCCTTCGCGACAATCAAAGTGCGATGGTTGCTGAAGGGACGGCCAGCCCGGAATCGAGCTACGGCTGGGAAAAGGCCGATGCCAAGGTCAAGAAGATCTCCCATCACACCAACATTACGGAAGAAGCGCTTGCCGATGCCGATTTCCTGCAAACGGAGATCGATACCGAGCTTCGTTATGGTCTGGATCTGGAAGAAGAAGAGCAAATCCTTGCGGGCGATGGCACAGGAGAAAACCTGACTGGGCTGCTGACAGAAGCGCCTGTTTTCGTGGCGCCGTCTGGCCTGCCGGATGCGACCCGTATTGATCGCTTGCGCCTTGCCATTTTGCAGGTGGCACTTGCCGACTATTCTGTGACTGACCTTGTGTTGAACCCACTTGATTGGGCGGCCATCGAAATGCAGAAGGATTCGGAGAACCGCTACATTTTTGCCAATCCTGCCGCGATGACAACACCCGTGTTATGGGGCAAGGATGTGATCGAAACCAACACCATGTCGGCTGGCGAATGGCTGGCAGGCGATCTGGCAATGGCGGCCACCTACTATGATCGCCAACGCACCGAGGTTCTGATTTCCTCAGAACACGACACCAACTTCGTTGAAGACATGCTGACAATGAAGGCCAGAAAGCGGGTTGCAATGGCAATCAAGCGTCAGGCTGCCATGGTCAAAGGCAACTTCACCTTTGCCTGATCTGCAGAACCGTCTTCTGACCTAAAGCTCTGCGCGATGGTTGGAGCGCAGAGCCTATTCCAAATCGGAGAAAGCAAATGTGGGTGAAGGTTCTTCAAACCCGGAAAACCGAGATCGGGTTTCTGCGGTACGGGCAGGTGATCAATCTCGATGACAAAGACTACAAAACACGCAAGGTGCTGGATGATCTGACAAGAGGCAGGACACCGGCCTTAAAGAAGCTGAACGCCAAGCAACTGGTGGAAGCGCGCAAAGAAGGCCTCGGCGTCTATCCAGAGCTGGATCTGACCGGTTCCTCTGATGATGCGGACTGAAGCAGCGCTGTTTGGTGGTCATTGATCCATGAAGAGTGAACATAAACCATCAAGGATGGGGGCAGCACCGCGTTTGCCTATCACGCTGGAGGAGGCCAAGGCCCATCTCGTGGTGGATTTTAACGACGATGACGGCTTGATTTTGGCCTATATGCAGGCCGCCGTTGATCAGCTGGACGGATATGAGGGGGCGCTTAATCGCTGTCTGCTAAATCAGACCTGGCGCGAGGTTTATCGAGATTGGCCGGTCGATCGTGAGCTTGAACTCTGGTTCGGTGATGTCTCTGCGGTCACGGTGACCTTTCTCGACCAATCTGGTGTGGAGCACGTCATTGATGAGGCGTGCTATGAGCTACTTGAAGGCTTTGGACGATCTTTCATCCGGTTCCTGCCGACATTCACCGAGCCATTGCTTTCAAAAGACACCACAACGCCTGTGCGGGTTGAGTATGTCACTGGTTTTGGCGATCTGCCGGAAAATGTGCCAGCGGCCATTCGCTATGGCGCATTGATGATCGTGGGATCCTACTATGCCAATCGGGAGGACTTGGTGGTGGGCTCACAAGCCTCCACATTGCCCAGGTCAACCGAATTGATGATCAAGCGCTATCGGCGTTTTGTCGTTTAAGGGCACTCATGCGGGCAGGGTGGCTCAGAAACAAGGTTCAAGTTGAGCGGGAAATGCAAACCCCAGACGGTGCCGGCGGGGTGTCGGTTGAATGGCAGATCATTGCTGCCATTCGGGGTGAGCTGCGTATGTCTAAGGGTAAGGAAGTTGTCTCATCCGGGCAGATCGAGGCCAGTGCCATGGGTACGGTTTCGCTCAGATATTCAACGGTTACCGCATCCATCACTGAAGCCGATCGCGTGGTTGTCGACGGAATCCCAATGAACATCCGCAGCGTTCGAGATCCGGAAGGGCGCAAGCGGCGCATCGAACTGATCGTGGAGCGAGGAGTTGCTCAATGAGCCGAGATGGGATCACCATCAAGCAACGGGAGTTGGATGATAATATCAAGAAGTTGAGGCGTATCGTTCCTACTCTTGATCATGAAATGGACAAAGCGCTGAAGCGCACCACGGATGAGCACGTAAGGCTCTCACGCGAACTGGCGCCCAAGGAAAGCGGCGAGCTGGCTGCGTCACTAAGGAATGAGAAAGTAAAAGGCGGTGTTGCTACATTTCGCAACGCGCGCCGAAAGGAGCACAAGACTGTTGTTGAGTATCGCTCAATCTCTGCAACCAGTAGCTGGGGCATCTACGCAATGGCGCGTTGGGTTTTTGCGGAGTTCGGAACCGTTTATGCCGAGGCGCATCCTTTCATCTTTCCGGTAGCGCGCCTGCTCAAGCGCCGACATACGGGGCGCATGCGGCGGGCCTTGTCCAAAGCTCACAAACGGGCATTTCGCAAATGATGGATTACGCTGTGCCTCTGCAGCGCTGGCTCTATGAGGCGCTGACCCAGCCGGCAATCCAAGGCATATGTGCTGTTGTCGATCATCGCCCGCAGCACGCTCACCACCCGTTCATTGAGATAGCTGGCTCTGAGTTTGTCGAGGATGACGCGCAGTGTGCGCCGGGGGGATCTCACGTTCTTACCCTTCATATCTGGTCGCAGGGGCGCGGGCAGAGCGAAGTCAAACAGATCATGGGCGAGATCTACGAGCGGCTGCACGACCAAAGCCCGGATCTCACGGGGTTGGCTGCCTGCTTTTCGCGTGTTGATCAAACGCGTGTGTTGAACGATCCGGACGGGAAGACCCGTCATGGGGTGATGACAATCCAGTTCACATGCCGAAAGGAGATTTGAATGGCGGGTGCAGAAAGTAAAGGCCGGCTGATGTTGATCAAGCTCGGTGATGGCGGGGATCCTGAGACCTTTGAGCCCGTGTGCGGCGTCAAGGACAAGAGCTTCTCGATCAATAACAATACGGTCGATACAACCCGTCCGCCATGTGACGATCCGGGCGCGCCACTTCACTATTCGGGCGCTTACGGGGTTCGCACGATTTCCATCAGTGGAAACGGCGTGGCGATTGGAAAGCCGGAATACCAGAAAATTGCTCGGGCAGCGATTGAGCAAGATTATGTCACTTGCCAAATCATCGTTCCGCTGTGGGGCACCTTCACGGGCACTGTGCTGTTTAACTCTGTTGAGGCCTCAGGGCCCATGGAAGGTGAGGTGGAGTTTTCCATCGAACTGACAATGACCGGCGACATAACCGTTGATTGGGAGGCCCTTGTATGAGAAAGCCGATCAAGTCTCGCGGTGAAGTCGCCTGTTCTTTCAACGGAAAAGAGTACATTTTGTGCGCCACCATGGCTGCCCTGGATCAAATTGAGGCGGAGACCGATCTGGCAATTGCCGATCTCATCAATGAGATCAACAAGAAGCGGCTTTCTGTGTTGCGACGCTGCTTTGAGGCGCTTGTGGTGGAAGGTGATGCGGCAGCCGCATTTGCAGATAAAGTTGGCGTGGCGGAACTGCCCGAGCTCTCGATCTCAATCATGGATGCACTCATCCCAGATATGGGGACTGATGAGGGAAACGGGGACGCGGCGAGCGCGAGTTGAAGCGCTGGCCGCTCTCTGACTGGATGCAGTGGATGCCCGTGCTCGGCTGGCCGCCTGATGTCTTCTGGCGAGCGTCCATGATGGAGCTTTTTGCAGCGATTAAGGGCTGGCAGCGGGCGAACGGGGCTGCAGATGATGACAGCCAGATCACTCCAGACGATCACAACGAACTAAGGCGATTGGTGGCGAAGTATGGCTAGCGGCACTGAAAAGCTCGTGATGCTCTACGAAGCGCAGAACAAAGACGTTTTGCGCAAGTTGCGGCAGATCGAGAAAAGCCAGAAAAAGGCATTCGATAATAAGAATGTGAGCCGTTTCAACCGCTCCATGCAAGCATCGGCTACAAAAGGGGCGCGGCTTAAGACCACGTTTGCGCAAGCGGGCCGGTCTGTTTCCGCGATGCAGGGACCACTTGGTGCAATTAGTGGTCGGTTTTCCTCCATGGCGTCATCGCTTACTCGAGTAAATCCGGCTGTTGCCGCGTTCGGGATCGGGATTGCCGGCCTTTCAGTTGTAAGCGCAAAAGCGCTGAAGGCCTTTGAGGGCTTTGAAACACAGAGCCTGAAGCTGGATGCGGTGTTGAAAGCCACCGGCTTTTCCGCTGGTCGCACGGCGCAGCAACTGGAAGAACTGGCGCAGGGTGTTGGCTACGATACGCTGGCGGGTACCACAGGAGCGCGAGACGCCATTGCACAGCTTCTGACGTTTCGCTCGATAACAGGCGAGACGTTTGACCGGACAATCAAGCTTAGCCAAGATCTGGCTGCAGTAGGTTTTGGCACGTTGGAAAGCTCAGCTGTGCAACTGGGTAAAGCACTGGAAGATCCGGCCACGGGCCTGTCCGCCTTGAGGCGCGTTGGTGTGTCCTTTTCTCAAAGCCAACGGGACCTGATCAACAACTTCGTTAAAACCGGGCAGGTGGCGCAGGCACAGAATGTCATTCTGGATGCGGTTGAGAGTCAGGTCGGAGGGGCTGGTGTTGCTGCTGGGAGTGGATTGGCTGGTGCTTATGACAGTCTTTCTGAAGCGACACAGATACTTCTAGAGCGTTGGGGTGCCCAAATCTCCGAAGCAACTGGGCTTCGAGAGGCAATTCTAGGCATTGCTGATGCTGTAAACCGAGTGAATGAGGCGGCCGGCTCAGCAGCAACGCTGTCCGCGGTCAATCAAAACATCGAAAAGGTACACGAACGAATTTCGTTCTATCGCGGCCGCGATGACATGCGCGACAGTAGCAGAGAACGCAAGCTACAGTTCTATCAGGCTAAACTGCGGGATCTGCGTAAACAGCAGAATGCACTGTTACGCGAGTTGGATCATCAACGTAAACAGGAAACTCACGCCCATTTGGCTGGGCTGGAGGCGCAGCAAGAGCTTGCAAACCAGCGCGTTGAGGCTGTGGTTGCGGCACAGGAAAAGCTGATCTCCAATGCAGCCAAGACGCCCTTGCAGCGTCAGATAGATCTTAACCTTTCAACTGCGGGCGTGACTGCTGACAGTGATGCTGGCCAACGTGTAATCGAAGTGACCCGACGCGCCTTTGAACTCAGCAAAGGCGAAACCAAGGCGCGGGCGGCAGCCGCAAGCGCTGCAGGAAATCAGGCAGATCAAGTCCACCAGGTGATTGAGGCTCTGCAACTGGAACGCCAGCAGATTGCCATGAACGATGTAGAGCGCCGGATCTCAAACGAACTCACGAGCGCGGGTGCCGGTGCAACAGCTCTACAGCGAGCCGAGATCGAAAAGCTGACCCGCGCCAATGCCCAGCTTGTTTATGAACAGGAACAGGCCGCAGAAATGGCAGGATTCATGGGGCAGAATATTGCCTCTCAGTTTCAGCTGATCACCGGCCAGATTGAAACGGGCAACCGGGCGCTTGATACGTTTATCCAGAACCTGGCAAATGCTGCAATACAGGCTGCTGTGTTTGGAGAGGGACCGTTTGGCAAGTTCTTTGGCGGGTCATCATCTGGCGGCGGTGGCCTTATGAGTTTTCTTGGTAAATTTGGCGGTTTCTTCAAAAACGGTGGCAATCTCGGTGCAGGTCGATGGGGCATTGCCGGGGAGGCCGGGCCCGAGCTTATTCGCGGTCCTGCCAGTGTAACGCCCATGAGGCCTATGGCGGGTGCAGGCGCACTTACCGTTTCAGTTGCGCCCTCTCGGTTCTTCGATGTTGTGGTGCGTGATCTTGCCGGCAATGTTGTCCAGCACGCAGCACCGTCGATCGTTTCGGCCGGTGCTCAGGCAGGGGCAGCCTTGGTTCAAAAGAATTTTGGCCGCATGCAGTCCCAGGCGCACATGGCTTCGGGTGCTTGAATGGTTAGTTACATTGAATGGCCGCGTGAGCTGATTTCGCCGCGCCATTACACGCCGGGTTTCGACCCACAGACCAACCCTCAGGATCGCATGTCGCTTACTGGGCGTTTAGGGAATGGATCGGTACCGGGGCTGGGGATTTGGCGTCCGCGCTTTTCTGAGGTGCCGGTCCATCAACGGATCAACCAATCTGCCTTTGATGCGCTGGCGGCACAGATGAATGGGCGCGACGTTCATGTGCTTCTGCCATTCTATCATTTCGGCAAGTATCCCAAGGGCTCTGATCCGGTGGACGTTGGGTTTGCAAACGGAATGGACTTCGACGGCGGAAACCGGTTCGTTTCAACTGGCACCACGGCACTTGTAGCCGAAAACGCTTTTGCCGGGTCTGCCGCGGTTCAAATTTCAAAGGTGGCCTGTGCCACCATTATACCAGGCCATGCATTTTCCATAGGCCGGCACCTTTACCAGATCCGCTTTGTCGACATGCAGAACGACAACACGGCTCAAGTACGGATTCGGCCAGAACTGCGGGACGATATTTTGATCCGTGATGAAGTGGAGTTCGCAAGGCCGTGGGTGATGGCAACTCTGGTTGAGGGAATGGGCATGGACTTTGACCAGCAGTTCGGACGCTACGGGACGCCTTCTTTACAGTTCATCGAGAATACCGCTCCCTTCGATCCGGATCACGAGGTGTGAAGTGGGACTTTTCACCTCCGAACAGATCAAGGCCATCAGCGAGCGGGGAGCGAAGATTGCACGCGCCTGGGAGTTTCGTTTCAAGTCGGAAACGGTTCATGTGTGGAATGGCAACGTAAACCGCAGGTTTGGGGATGAGCCGCAAAAATGGATCGGCATGCGCGGTCACCTGCAAGGGCCTGATTTTCCGTTCTCAGCTACCGGCGAAAACCAAAGCGGGTTCTTTCGTGTTCACGGATTGCCAGAGCATATCAAACACATGATGTGGGACTACCAATCGGAAGTCTACGGCCGATACGTGATCGAATACACCCTGTTTCTGGATGGCCAGACGCTGGACCTGATTGGCCCAAAAGCCGTCAATCAGATCTATGTGATGCGGCGCTTACGATCAGCCCGCAGCGGGGCGGGCCTCTCGGGCAGCGCGCCGGGGTATACGCTCTCCATTATGGTTGCAAGTCTGTTTGAAAAACGGGCGGAAGCAGCCTTTGGCCGCTACACTGAAGCCGATCAAAAAGGCCGGTATCCCGGTATGGATGACCGGATATTCAACTACGCCACTGTGTTGGCGCGGGGCACACCAATCAAACTCATATGACACTGGATGCTGTTTTGAATGCCTTCTTTGCTGAAGTCTTTCGCAAAGGCTTTGGCTACAGGCCTGATGAGGTGGACTGCTGCCGCTTTGCGGCTGATTGGGTGGTCTGGAACGGTGGTCCTGATCCAGCAGCCGAATGGCGCGGGCGCTATTCATCCGAGGCGGAAGCGCTCGCCTTTGTAGCTGCGGCAGGCGGTGTTCACAGGATCCTTGATAAAGGTATGGGAGCGGCAGGTCTGGCAAACACGCGAGTGCCTTGCGATGGCGATGTGGGCTGCGTTCGAACGGCGGTGGTGGTTGAGGGGCATACCCAACGCTTGCCGGTTGGAGCCATTTATTTTAGCGGGATCTGGTGGACTTTGACTGAGGTTGGCATTTTGCCACTGCCCGCACAAACCCGTGCCATTGCCGCCTGGGAGGTGTTGCCATGCCGCCAGTAGTTGGCGCGATTGGCTCGTTCATTGCCGGTGCTGCGGCGGCCTTGGGGGCGGCCCCGCTTTCGCTCACGGGTATTTTGGGCAGCGGAGCGTATGCGGCCGGGTACGCCGCAGCCGGTGCTCTTGCCAGTGCGGTTGGTGCCTTGGGTGTGGGCGGTGTGATTGCCCTTGGCGGGGCAGTGGCTGGTCTGTTTATCTCTGCGCCGCAAACGCCTCAGGCAGCGCTCCCGTCCAGCCAAAGGCAGATTGTGCGTCAGGCTGTTGGGTATCGGCGCAAGGGGTGGGGCACGGCGCTTGGGGGTGGGCAATTGCTTTTCGCCGGGGTGAAGGGCAGCAGCTCGCGCTGGCCGGGCGGTAACAACTATTGCATGTTGGTGGCCTTTGCTGATGGGCGGGTGAGCAAGTGGCGGTCGTTTTTGGTGGACGGAAAAGAGGTCGCCGACGAAACCGGGGAGGTGTCCGTTGATGAATACACCGAATATCTGCGGTTTCATGCCAGAAATGGCACAGAAAACCAGACCGCTTTTGATCACCTGATAGCTGAGTTTCCGGAGACTGTGACCGAGCATTGGCGCGGGATTGGCACAGCATTGATAGCGGCAGAGCTTAGATGCACAAATGATGTTTATGCCATTTTTCCCAATGCCTACCGCACGGAGTTGGGGGCAATTGCCGACCTGTCACCAGTCTATGATCAGCGAGACCCAACTCAAGTATTTGCGCATCAAGCAACGTGGAAATTCTCTCGAAATGCGGCTCTGGTTATTCAGAATCAGTTGACCTCACCTTTGCGCGAAAACGGCCTCGCGATCCCGGTGGACATTCTGGATCTGGAAGATTTTGCTGCAGCTGCTGATGACAGTGATCGTGAGGTGGCGGGACCGGAAGGGCAGGCTCGCAAGCAATGGGAGTTGAGCGGCTGGGGGAGCTACAGCGAGACGCCAGCTGCGATTTTAAAGCGGATGATGGTGTGCTGCGATGCAAGATTGAGACTGACCTCCAATGGCAAGATCGGCATTGGCATTGGGGGCTGGCAAGAGCCCACGGTTACCCTGACAGACCAGGACTTTCTTGAGATCACCCAGACACGGGGACGGCTTGTTTCTGGTACGGGTACGGTGATCAAGAGCCGCTATACAAGCCCGGACCACGGCTACCTCGAACAAGATGCCATTGAGTACGTTCATCCAGCTGCGGCCACCTACGGGCGTGAAGTCACGACCGCTGACTTTCTGATGGCAAGCAACCACGGACAGGTGCGCCACCTGCAAAAGAGCACGGCCTATCGGCAAAATGCCGAGATTGAGGTGGAATGCGTCACAGGTGTGACCGGCCTTGCGGTAGTTGGTGAACGTTACATCTGCATCAGGAGCGAGCTGGAAGGGATTGAGGGCACCTTTGAGGTGAGTGAAGACTGGGAGTACTTGATCAACGAACATGGCAACTTCATCGGTGTGAAGTTTACTGCCATTTCCATGGCACGCGAAGGCGTTGAGTATGATGAACTCACTGAAGGGGTTACGCCACCGGAGGTGCTGGCCTCGGTTGAGAGCAGCATTGCGCCCGATACACCCACGCTTTTGATCAGCGGGTCGGCGCTGCGCCAATACTTCGAAATTTCACAGAGCGATACCAGTTATGTGCACCAGATCGAAATCGTGGATGTGACTGATCCTGAGGACTTGCAGACCGGCTATCTTTGGCTTGAACCGGGGCAACTATCCTCAAGCGCTGTTTTGGAAGATGGCCACGAGTATGAAATTCGCGCCAAGGCGCGCACCGTCTCCGGGCTTTCTTCGCCCTATACGGATGCCCAGACAATTACGGTGAGCGCCTAGAGCGCAAGTCTAACCATTTTTTTCAACCGACCATGATGGGGGCTGCATGACCCTTGCTTATGACCTCGACATCATCTTGCGGGACCACAAGGTGCTGGGCGATCCGGGAAGTGGTGCCCACGCAGTGGTGCTTTCGCAACTGCGTCAATACTTGAAGTGGGCAGAACGGGCTGGGCCTGCCATCGTTGTTGGGTCGTTGGCTGAGCTGAATGGCATTGTGGGCGGTGAAGGGGCATTGCGCGCCGAGGTGAGAGGGGCCGCAAACGGTGAGAACGGTTACTATCGCTGGGACGGCGGGAGGTGGACGAAGGTTGCGGGACTGGATGTCTCGTTCGGGCAACTGACCAACATGAGCGGTACGCCAAACGAGATCTCCGCTGCGCTTGTGGCTTCCGGAGAGCGGGGCACCGTGGTCGCTTTTGTGGGAACGGCTCTTTACAACAACGAGGGCGGGGGCACGTTCATTGCCATTGACGGCGTGCGGGAGGAGATCCTGACTGCAGCGGGCGATCCGCTACCGGAAAACCAACTGATTGCCGATCAGGCTTTCTTGTTGATGCGAGCGCCGGATGGCACGCTGCGTTGTTACTTTGCGGGCGATGCCGCAACCGCTGCGGCACAAGCGGCGCAAAGCGCTGTGCAAGCGCAGATTGCCCGGCAAGCTGCGGAAAGCGCAACAGCAAGCCTGACAGCATTGCAGTTTACATCCCGCGCCGTTTTTGAGGGAACAACCATTCTGCCCGGTGTTGTGACCGTGGAGATGCTTGGCATCTTTCAGCGCGGGGATTGCGGGCATCCGTTCCGTTTGACCCGGCTTGATAGCGCACCGGACCCTGTGGAGCCATGGCACTGGCAAAGTGCCGATGGTGGATACTGGTTGATGGCCAAGCCGTTTCCCAGCCCAAGAGAGTTTGGGGCGCGAGGCAATTACGCCAGTGATGACACAGCATCCGTGCGGGCATGGCTGCGCTATGGGGAGATTACAGGCCTGCCTCTTGGGGGCTATCCCGGTGTTTACCGCTGCACAAAAAGCTTTGAGCTGCCTGAGGGCATCCAGATTTATGGCAGTGGTGCGCCCGTAATTGCGGCCTATCCGCAATACGGGGGAGACAAAAGCTTGCTGAGGCCGGGGTATAAACACCGGATCAACGGCATGTCCTTTGTGTTTTCTGGCACGCCAACGATCACTGTCACGACACCGCGCAACGATCGTTTTGCAGTTGTGCGACCCTGCATGTACTACAAGTATCCAACACCGCCTGTGCTCAAGGACATCGCCATTTTGCAGGACATGGATGTGTTCAACGCATCTGGACAAATGACCTCGGCTGCGCAGGACAATCGCGCTGCCGGATTTACCTGCGGATTGTGGACGGAGAGCAACAAGGGCGTTTATGAACGCCTGACAATCTTTGGGTACTTTGACGTCCAAGGCATTGTGATCTCCAACTTCTCGCCGATATCACACATCAACCCGGATTATAACGGGTTCCGCTTCAATCGGATCACGTCTGGGCTTGCGATTATCAGCTCTGATGATGGCTCAATGGATGAGGGCAATACGGGCCTGCAGAGCTTTGGCAACAGTTATCAGGGCGCGGACCATCACGACAGAGCGGCGACAAATACTAACGTGCCGACACTCTACATTGACGGCGATGTGACAACACTCGGGCACATCCGAGGGCAATCGTTCACGGGAGACAGTTTCCGCACGCTCGTTAATGATGCGATCGTCCTCGATCATTGCGATGACGTTCAGTTTGCAAACTGCATCACCGAGTTTGCAATTGTCCCAGGTGTTCCGGGTCTTGATCAGCATGGCCGCTTGCGGGGCTCAAGCAACGTCCAATCGGCACGCTTTACGAACATAGCTTCTACACACGATATGGGCCTGCTGGAGTTCATGGCCGAATGCGACGGCGGCACGGTTACCGCTACCTCAGTTGGTCCGCGTGATGGGCACATTGTTTCAATCAATGGGAAGGCGGTTTGGCTCGGCCAGAATGCGGGGTCATATGGACCGGGTATTCAGTTCGTTGACGCCGTGAATGCAGGAACGGTGACAAAAGGTCTGATGCTTCAAAGGTCATCAGATGGCGGATTTCGAGCTGAGCTGGATGACGAACTAATTTTTGATGTTACGGCAGAGGGCATCGCCTACGGGTATGGTGGTACGCAGCTACCAGTGATCTCTCCCGTCAGCATTGAAAACAAGAACAGCCAGCTCAATCAGAGCAGGCGCGCCGGCCAAATGATCCTTGAGGGTGGAACCTACAAGCTTTTGATTTCAGCCAGCACAGCGCCTACCGGGACTTGGCGTGACGCTATGGGCGCGGTTGTCTATTCGCCTTCATAAGAGTTTCTGACGCCGATTTTTCATCAAAAACTGAACTGGAGAATGCAATGGGGCGGGTGCCTGACCACCACGTGCAACAGATGCTCGTGGCTGATTGGCGACGTGTGCTTGTACGGGCCTGGAGCCTGCGGCTGTTGATCATCGCGGCCGGGTTGCAGGGGCTGGAGGCTGCGGTTCCGTACCTTGGCGGGTTCGTTCCTGAAGGCGTGATGCTGGCGCTTTCGTTCATCGCGACTGCAGGTGCATTCGCGGCCCGGTTGATGGCACAAAAGGAGCTTTCCAGATGAGGAAGAAGACAAGACTGGTGGGTGGGGTGGCCGCGCTTACCATCACCTTCGTTGGTGCATGGGAAGGCCTGCGCCTTGCGGCCTATCGGGATATCGTTGGCGTGCCAACCATCTGCTATGGCGAAACGCGCGGCGTGAAGCTTGGGGATCAGCGCACACGGGCGGAGTGTGACGCCATGTTGCTGGAGAGCCTGAAGCGCCACGAGGCGGGCATGCGTAAGTGCCTGAAGGCACCGGACCGGATCCCGAACAAGAGCTATGTGGCGTTTGTTTCGCTCACTTACAACATTGGCACTGGCGCGTTTTGCCGGTCCACCGCAGCACGGCGGATTAACGCTGGTGACCTTGAGGGCGCGTGTGAGGCTGCGACCTGGTTTAACCGGGCCGGTGGGCGCGTGGTGAAGGGGCTGCAAAACCGGCGCTCGGCTGAGTACCGCCTTTGCATGGAAGGGGCAGGGGGATGAGTTGGGCTATTTCCATACTTGCCATGGGCAGCAATACATTATTGGCTTATGGCGCACTGGTGTTGGCGGGTGCAGCGTTCATAACTCGTCTGCATCCCCTAGTACCAAGAATCCTGTCCAGTATGCTCACTGTCTGCTTGTTGTGCGTGTCTGTCTGGCATTTTTCCGCTCGTCATCACAATCATGAGGCCCGGCTTGAGGCTCTGAACGATGAACTGCGGATTTTGAAGCAGCACACTGAGATGCAAAGACAGGTGCAGGAGAAAGCAAACATCAAACTTGCCAATCGCATCCGACTGACAACCGAGCTTCAGGAACAGATCGATGATTATGAAAAGGCTCTTGCTTCGGGGCAGGGTGGTGCTTGCCCTTCTGATGATGAGTATGATCGGCGCATGCGCGCAATCCAGATCGGCTCTGCCTCCTCCTCTCGCTGAACCTCCGCCAGACCTCATACAGCAATGTCGGGATCCAGGTGTTTCCGGCGATAAGGGACGCGATGCCATCCTCCATCGGGCCGCGCTTGCTGAATGTGAAGCGAAGCGAGAAGGGTGGCAAGACTTCTATCAATCTCAGGAAACGCGAGGTGCTGGCAAATGACACCTGAACAGGCAAACTATGCATCCGGTGTAAGCATGCTAAGCTATCCGTTTTGGCGTGATCTACTCGAAGCAGCCAGCAACCTTGCCTCCACCGTCGTACCAATTCTGGGGGCTGTGCTGGTGTGCATGCAGATCTACCTAACATTCCGCAAGGCACGTGCGATAAAGAGTGGAGATGAGTAGCGCCGGATGGCTCGGGCAGTGTTTGGGTGTTATTCCAGATTTTTGGGAGAACTGCTGTATGAGGATGAATGGGCTGCCTAGGTTGCAAGCGGCGTGAGCATCGATCGCTAATGTCGTTGTTCACGCTGGTACTGGCATTTGATCAAACGAATCTGTATTCAGTTATCATCAATTTATCAAAGGCTTAAAATGTCTGAAAAGTACGACAGTCTTACACGCGAGCAACTGATTGATCTGCTAAAGAAACGCGATAGGACCAAGAAACTTGGGCTGGTCTGGGAGCGGGACGAGATCGCAGCGGATCAGGCCATTGATGAGAACTTCATCGCCTGCGAGATCGTGCCGGAGCTGTCGGACAAGCCTGCGCCCTGGGCGAACATGGTGATCGAGGGCGACAATTTCGATGCGCTGCGCTGGTTGCGGATGACGCTGGCGGGGCGGGTCAAATGCATCTATGTCGATCCGCCCTACAACACAGGCAACAAGGACTGGGTCTATAACGACCGCTATATGGATGCCGAGGATCGGTTCCGCCAGTCTACATGGCTCGAATTCCTCTATCGCCGGTTCACGCTGGCCCGCGACCTGCTGGCCGAGGACGGGGTGATGCTGGTCTCGATCAATGATGAGCAGCGGGCGCTGCTGGAGTTGATGATGGACCAGGCGATGCCGGGGATGCGGATAGCGGTCATGCCCTGGCGAACACGGCAAGGGTCAAACGCAGATCAGAGGGCCTTTATGAGCCCGGACCACGAACATGTTCTGGTGTATGCGAAAGACGAATTTCGATTCCTCGGGAACGAAAAATCTTACTCGATGTATAAGCACTTCGACGAGTTGCGCGATGACTGGTATCGCCTGAGCGATTTGACACTTGGTTTCGACTACCGAGAACGGCCAAACCTGTATTACCCGCTTCAGGACCCCAAGACCGGCAATTGGTATCCCTGCAATCCGAACAGTGTATGGCGATACGCAACTCGTAAGCGGCTCAAGCCCGGCCAGCGAGTACAGTCTAAGCCAATGGAAGAGTGGTTGGAATTGAACCGCATAAAATTCCCTGAATCACCAAATACTCGCATCTTTTCCACGATCGATGAGTTGAAAGCTGCATGTGAGGCAGGCGAAGTTCCTTACAGCGGTCGAGCTCCTCTGATCCGACCTGATCTTCCAGACTTTGAGTTTTGGGTCGGAAAGAAAATCGCCTACGGAACCCCTTCCTTCAAGAGATATAAGAGAGAGTTGCGCAATCCGCGCCAGCCGTTGTCGTCTTGGGTTAGCCCCAGAGCAGAGGCTAAACAGATTGATGATGGTTCCAACACGATCATTGCTGGTACGAATGACGAAGCTGCAAAAGAAATCAAATCGGTCTTCGGATCCAAAGCCTTCAACTACGCCAAACCCGTCTCCCTGATCCGCGAACTCGTGCGACAGTCCACCGGACCCGGCGATATCGTGCTCGATTTCTTCGCAGGATCTGCCACCACCGCACAAGCTGTCATGGAACTCAACGCCGAGGATGGGGGGGGGCGACACTTCATTATGGTCTCCTCGACTGAGGCGACAGAGGAGGAACCCGATAAGAACCTCTGCCGAGATGTGACCGCCGAACGGGTCAGGCGGCTGAATACTAACGACGATCCGAAATATGCCGATCTTGTCGCCCCCTTTGCCTATCTGCGCACCCGTGAAATTGCCTTTGAGGATCTGGATTACGATCTCGCGCCCAAGGATGCCTGGGCGGCGCTGGAAACCCTGCATGGCCTGCCCCTGACCGTCTACAACACCGCAACACCGTGGAACGCGCATGAAGGTGATGGCGTGACGCTGGTCATGGTGGACCGCTACGACACCGCGCTGCTGGACTGGCTGCACGACCGGTCGCGTCGGAACGTCTTTGTCTATAGCTGGGCACCGGGGCAACTGGCTCGGGAACTGGCCGGTGTCGAGGTCGAAGTTCGTTCTGTCCGCGACACGCTGGTGAGGAGTTTCCAGCAATGAGCAGTGAGCGCTATGCACTAGCCGAATACCAGTCCCGTGCGGTTGAGGCACTGACCGGCGTGATTCGCAAGGTTGCCGAGTACCACAATGATCGCCCGCAGCATCGGCAGGAGATCGCGCTGAAAAGCGGTGTGACGCTGCTTCAATCGCCGACCGGTTCGGGTAAGACGCTGGTGCTAGGCCGCGTTCTGGAGGGGCTGCGCGGAGCGTTATCCCGCCCTGTCGTTTGGTTTTGGTTCGCACCCTATGCCGGGCTGGTAACACAGACCCGCGACGCGATTGTCGATCAATGCGGCGCGCTTCGCGTGCGTGACATCTCCAAGGATCGCGAGCCGATCGGCACGCGCGATGGCGACGTGTTCGTTCAGACCTGGAGTGCGGTGGCCGCAAACAATAAGGACGCCCGCAAGGTGCGCCGCACCAAGGAAAGTGCACTGTCGCTCGACGACATGATCGAGACGCTTCGCGACGACGGCTTCTTTGTTGGCGTGGTGATCGATGAGGCGCATTTGAATTTCGGAGCTTCGGCCAAGGCGGCTGCGGATTTCTATCTGAATGCTTTAAAGCCCGATTTCACGATTTTGTCGACCGCAACTCCAAACGACGATAAGTTGGAGGCGTTCGAGGACAAGGCTGGCATCGAAGTTGCCAGCCGCGTGATCGTTCCGCGCAGTGATGTAGTCGAAGCGGGCTTGAACAAGGAAGGCCTGATGATGGGCGTGATCCACATGAGCGATGCGGATCGCGATTTGGTGGATCATGAGCAGGCCACTCTGACTGCCGGCTGGACGCAGCATCAGCGTGTCAGAGAAAGATTGCGAGAGCGGGGGATCACTCTCACTCCCCTTATGTTGGTACAGGTGGAGGATCAGACTGCAGGCGGCGATGATCCGGTTGATCGTGTGCGAGAAAAACTGATTGAGGTTGGTGTTTCTGAGGAGGCCATTGCCACGCATACCTCGGGCCAACCCGACCCCGATTTTCACACGCTGGCATATGACCCCGACAAGGAAGTGCTCATCTTCAAGGTTGCGGTTGCTACCGGATTCGATGCCCCACGTGCCTGGACGCTGGTTTCGGTGCGCCCGAACCGGGGCAAGGAATTTGGTCTTCAGATTGTGGGTAGGATCATGCGGGTGCACCCGCTGATACGCCCATTCCACGGCCAGGACACATTGTTGGACCGAGGGTACGTCTTTCTAACTGACCCCGCGATGCAGGCAGGACTTGACGCAGCTGTTGAAGAAGTCAAGGCCGTGCGCCAGAGCATAGAGTTGGTTACAGACCGTTTGGACATTGTAGAGTTTGGGAACGCAACCAAACCATTGATGAGTTCCAGCACAGTGATTACTTCTCAGCTTAGTCCTGATACTCCAGCGACTGATGGGGAGCGAAAAGCGCGCCTTTCGAGACTCATTGAAAACGGTGTTGTGTTACCCAAAGTAGCAAACTTTCCAATAGATGAACAAAATAGAGCTATTCAAGCTGGTGAGACTTTGCTGGACCTAAACAGTACATCGCTTTTTGGTAACTTACCGCAGCAGGAACGGCAGGTTGAAGCGGAAAAAATCCCACAAAAACAGCAATATCACGGGTACCCACTCCGTAAGGATATCAGCATTCCGACATCATTGTGGCGTGAACTGCCGCCTGAACCAACTAGTCTGAATGACTTGGTTGAAGATATTGCAAAGGCATTTTTCAGGAGTTCTAATGCTATTAATTTGCTTCAAAAGCGAAAAACGAAAGCTAAGATGAACCTGAAAGATCTTTTTACTGAGGATATCTCTGAAGAAGTTGATTTGCGTTTATATCTTTCGAATGCCCGGATATCTGAGAAGGCCCAGTTGGCATTTAAATTCAATGACTCGATTGATACGCGCTTTCTAAAACGGGCAATGGTTGATGAGCTTCGCCGGCTTGTAGATGACAATGGCATTGACGCCGAGGAGACAGACCTGCGCCGCGCAATTGATCTTGCTGTGATGTTTGAGCCAGAAAAGCTAAAAGAAGCGGTGAAGTATGCACAAGGTCGGAACTCTCGATTGTCGGACAGTGAACCTATACCTGAACTCTATAAAGGCCCTGTGGGCCTGGTTACGGCGACCAAATCAGCATACGGAGTATTTCCTTCGAGAATGAACAAAGAAGAGAGGGCACTTGCCGAACTTCTTGATACTGATGACACAGGTACAGTCTTGTGGTGGTTGCGTAATCCTGAGAACGAACGTTGGGCAACGCGCCTTTTGCTTCCAAGCGGAAAGAACTTTTTCCCGGATTTCGTCGTCGGCGTGAAAGGTAGGAGTACACCAAACTCGATTGCCCTAATTGAGATCAAGGATGATGGAGCTACAGGGCGTCTTCAGTCGGATAGAAATTTAGAAAAGATCCGTGTGCAGCACAGAAAGTACAACAAAGTGTTCTGGACCTATCGGAATGATACCGGCACTTGGGTAAAAGCTGAATACTCAGAGGGGCTCAACAGAATAGTCGATCGCGATAAATACGAAGTAGTTCAAATGGTTTATGATTAATGCGGTTTATGGCACTGACGCGTTCCAAAGTGACGCCATCTGGAGCGTACAGCAGCGATATTGATTGGCTCAGCTGATAACTTTTTGCTTTCACCGTGATAAGTAAAAAATCATCAGAGCTTTTTGATATCTCAGTGCTTTTTAGAGATGGCTACTATTTTTTAATAGCAGCAGGCGAGAGGTGTTTGTTCCATAGGCTACGAGTGTGGTGGAACATGAAGACTGTGCCTGATGGTCAGGTTTTGCTTGGCTTTTATAGTGTTATGCCACCGCGCGATCGACCGAATGCCTCAAGCGCTCCATCCTCCGTGTGATTTTGTACGTTATCGTCGTTTGCTTAGGAGTTCGTAAGGCGTCACCCAAATTAGGGTTGAGCAGAATCGCTACTGAAATCTTCAGCATTGTCATTGGTACCTATCTTATCAAGTTCCACTACGCCGAACACAACTTGATAAATGTCGTACATACACAAAATGTAGAGGGCTAAGATCCACAAAGCCGATGCATTTACAATTGCAATCGTAGTTGAACAATCTTCATTCAAACCCTTAACAAATAATAATACTATGGTGATAGAAAAGCCCCAAAAAATGTACCAAGCGTTGTCCCTGAGCTCTTTCTTCACCTTGTCGGCTGCGTTCTGAATGTTGTGATTTCCGTTGAACCTTTCTCTCACCATTCTGTTTAACGCGAGATGTAGGTTCGCTACGCTAGCTAGCGTTACAGTAAGTACAACAGCCATCAATGCGATGAGTTCATGACTAACAAATTCATTTAAGAACGTGTTCTCAGACAGCCAATGTTCTCTACTAACTAACATGCACGTTAGAATGACACCTACACCGATTAAAGTGATCCACTTAATCACTTCTCCCCCCAAACAAAAGTAAAAATAATCCTAAGATCTTAGTGGTTTCGCATTGCCGTGGCATTAGCGATTCCGGTACTTGTTTGCTTTTTTTTGAATCGCTTGAGTTATAAACTTTTTTCCTTCCGGCCTTTAGGCTCGCTGACCCCGGGCCTTCTGCGATATAGTCTATTGCCTCTTCGACGAAATCACCCTCGGGAATAAGCGCGCCATCTTTATTCTTTACAGTGTACTCCGTACTTTGTCCGTTAGTTTCCTTTACTATTTCCTTATTAAGCTCGCGCAGGGTGTCCATTCCACGTAAGCCGTTCGGTGGGTAAAACTCAAACTTAAGTTCAGTTATTTGGCCCTTGTACTCTTGAACTGCTGCCCAAAAATCATTTCTATCAGAGATAAAAGCGATGTCGGTATGCCAAGATGTTTTTTTTCTATCTCTAACTACATGTTCCAACATTGATGAAAGAATAGATTTTGGAGATCCAACATCTGATCTCTTTTCGAATGCAACAATTTGTTTATCTGACGCTGTATCAATACATAAAAATGAGGCTTTGTAATGCTCTGATTTTGTGAGTGCAAACTGGCTTTCAGGGCCAGCATTAACTGTCTCTACAACAGGCTTACCTACAAGTCCTGATAGAAGATTGCTGTCTTCGGGATCTTTATAAATGGGTACGTATGAGTACTTCGTACCCATATGAAAGAAATCTTGCCGTTTTGAAAACGCCTCTTTTAGATAATCCTGTCTAGAAATATCTGGCTCTTTGCGATCAAGCGCAGACACCAAATCGCCGATAGCTGGGATGCTGAGAGAAAGTCTTAGGTATTCAAATGTTGCCATATCGTTATCGATTGAGTTAAATTAGTTTTGTATTTCATAAACTTTAAATTGCAAGTTGGGAAGAACTAACTCTTTGACTTTTGTCAATAGTCCTCACGAGATGAACTGCCTTTTAGCGTTCCTCATGGTAACATGATCGCAGGATTACACGGTATCGCTGCAAGGTTTCTGCACCACAATGTCTCTGGCCATAAGGGGCCTATAAAGTTCTCGGGGGTTATCCGCGAGCACAAGGCCTCCGCTCCCAAAGCAACTGCGAGACAGACAAAGAGACGGCTGCCGCTGTGGTTGGGGCACTGCAAACAAGACAGCTGGTATTGTTGCAGATAGCACTGGGGAAACGCTGACCTGCGAGACTTTTCAGGAAGGCGATTTTACTGAACTGGGCCGCTGGAGGTCTGAAGCATATTGCCGGCACAAACGCAAAGCCAAACCCAAGGACACCGGCCTCCGGCAAGGGCAAAAACCTCCTGATCAATACCGAAAAATGGTCCAAACCAAGAACATATTTGTTTGGGTTTTGTTTGAGAAATGCCGAAAGTTCCCGTTTGTTCCTTACATGTTCTAACATGAAACTGCGAGAAAGCTTCGTGGGGAAAAGTGCACTGGTGGACAAAAAAGCCTTGAAGTCCAGCGCTTAGGTGGGTATCTACGCGGTCAAGGACACGTGGCCGAGTGGTCGAAGGCGCTCCCCTGCTAAGGGAGTAGGCCCGGAAGGGTCTCGAGGGTTCGAATCCCTCCGTGTCCGCCATTTCCCAAACATCGATAGTCTTTTCGCAGCAGTCCAACGCTAGCGCGTTTGGATGTTTAAGGTGCCATTCCAACTGGTCGAGCAGCACCATTGACCCCCTTAGTTTTTCATAGTCTGACGACACTGGCAGATTTTTTGATCGCTATGAGCTGCTCATGGCTGTTCTACCCGCATGTTTGCTTGGACGGTTGGATACTCGTTCCCGCCATTTTCGAAAACTTGCTGGTTTCAAGCTTCGGCGCATGAGGACGATCACCTCTTTTTCGCTGAGGCCATGGGCGCGTTTGATGGCGTCAAATGGCACATCATCTTGCCATGCCATCTCGATGATTTCCGAATGGTAGGCGTCTTGATCCGCTTTTCTCATTGAGATTCCGATTTCCCTGCAGTTGCCAACTGAGAAATAGGGGAGTGCGGCGGAGATTCCAGTCCTTCCTCTGAATTGCTGATCACAGTGTATTTCGACATTGAGGACAAAGAAGAGAGGGGCGCTAATCTCTGTAGCCTGCTAAATTTGCATTACCTTAACGTAACTTGGAAAGCTTATTCTTGTAATATATTCATCGGTTCGCTACCATCATTTTGACTTACTCAACGGTAATTTTGCCGCGCCGGTCAATCTTGGACCTGGTTGAGGGAAGACTTGGCTAAAAGGTGGGAAATCACGCAAATGGCGAGGGTGCCTTTGTCAAAGCAGTGGATACTGAGCCTACCAAGCTGCGCTCTGGCGCGGAAATTTCATGGCTTTGGCATGCTCAATTGTTTCCGCCGCCATTTTGTGGTTCCGTGTGCCGTCTTGGTGGTGTGCTGCGCCTTGATTGCAGTCTATGGCGAACCAGCAGTCGCACAAACCGAGAATGCGCCCTTGCGGATCGTTACGCGCAACGGGCCCAACCTTGAAGGCCCTGCCATTCGGCATGGAGAAGTTTTTGAACGGGACACCGGAATGGCGACTCAGGTCGAGGGCATTCCGTTTCGTGAACTCTACAATGAAATCATGATGGGGTTCATCACCGGCGAGAACGAGGCCGATGTCATGTTGGTTCCCGCGCCTTGGGTGCCCGATTTCGCGCCGTTTCTTGCAGATGTGCCCATGGACCTTATTGCGAGCAACGCCGTTCGCAGCATTCACCCTGCCTATCGCGAGGGCCTGATGCGCTGGAACCGGCGTTGGCTTGCCGTGACCATCGATGGCGACCTGCACATGGGGATTTATCGGCGCGATCTGTTTGAGGATCCAGAACATCGATTGGCTTTTCAGGGAGTACATGGGCGGCCACTATCGCCGCCGGAAACCTGGACGGAGTATCTTGAAATCGCGCGGTTCTTTCATGGCAGAAAGGACCAGCAGGGCAACACGCTTGCCGGGGCTCTGGAGGCTTACTTGCAAGGCGGACAGCGTATTTGGTTCGTCATCAGCCACGCTGCGGCCTATGCCAGTCATCCGTCCTATTCGGGAACGCTGTTTTTCAATCCTCGCACGATGGAGCCAGCGATCAACTCGCCCGCATGGCAACGAGCGGTGTCGGAGTATGCCGAGTTGATGCGCCTTGGTCCGCCGGATCTGGCTTGGCTCGGGAGCGGGGATGTGCGCAAGCGGTTTTCTGAGGGCAAGGCGGCAATGGCTGTAGATTGGGCAGACATTGGCGTGATGGCGGCCACGCTAGAGGGCGGTGTTGGGTCTGAGAACATAGGTTTTTTTGAGCTGCCTGGTTCAACATCTGCATGGAACCCCATAACGGAACGGTGGGACACGCTGGCCTATCCCCGGCAGGTGCCGTATCTCGCGTTCGGTGGCTGGGTTGCCGTCGTCCCAGAGACCTCCCAGAACAAGGAGGCGGCTTGGGACTATATCAGCCATTTCAACTCACAAGAAAACAGCATGAAGGACATGCTCGTTGGCGATTCCGGAATAAACCCATACCGGCATGAACACATCGCGGATGAAACGGTCTGGTTCGATCTTATGGGAGAGCAGGCGGCTGAAGACTATCTGGATGTGCTGCGTTCGTCTCTGGACGCGCCACAGCTTGCGTTGGAGCTGCGCATTCCGGGATACCGTGCCTACATGCAGGCACTTGATCTGCAGATTGAGCGGGTGTTGCGCAGCGAAGCGACTGTTCAGGAGGCGTTGGATTTGGCTGCTGCGCAGTGGGATCAGATTACGGATCGCCTTGGCCGTGACAGTCAACGTCGTCACTACATATCAGCCATGGGGCTGACGGGGAGTTTTCCGTGAACCTCACCGGTATAAAAGCGCGACTTACCCTCATCATTGCCATTGCCAGCCTCGCGGTGCTGATCGCAAGTGGCACGGCGCTATGGACCATCGGTGACATTCAGGGTGAAGTCAGCGAGATTACCGAGAAAGAGTTTCCCCGTACCGCCAGCGCATTGACACTGGCACTTATTGGCGAGCGCCTTCAGCGCCACGGCGAAAGCCTCATGACAGCGGCTGGCTCTGATGACCGTGACACCATTCAAAACTTGATCGGCGCGGACCTTTCTGCCATGCGCAGCCAGCTTGTCTTGCTGCGGCAGTTGCTGCCGGATTTGCGAGGTGCGGAGGAGCAATTGGTTCTTCTGTCCTCTGACCTGGCATTCAACTTGACTTCCATGCGGCAGAACCTGGAGACACAGACTGAGCTGGAACTGAGTGTGCTTTACAAGCGCGCCCAATTGATGGACCAGAAGGAGGGGATCCTTCAAGTGCTGGGGCCCTCCGTTCTGGCGATCAATGCGATCGTGACTGCAACCGACGCGCAGAGCGCCGAGGTCCTGACAAAGGCG
Organism: Nesiotobacter zosterae; assembly: GCF_033843645.1. Taxonomy (NCBI): domain Bacteria; kingdom Pseudomonadati; phylum Pseudomonadota; class Alphaproteobacteria; order Hyphomicrobiales; family Stappiaceae; genus Nesiotobacter; species Nesiotobacter zosterae. Next base: position 41,813 of record NZ_JAWXVZ010000018.1, read on the forward strand.
ATTTCCAGTCAAGACGCGCTTTTGACTTCCGAGCGCCTTATCAACTCGCTGATGGTGCAGGTTCTGCTCGCCGAGCGGGCCACCAACGCTGAAGAGGTGCGCCAGCGCAGTTTGTCCTACCAGCGTACGCTTCAGCAGTTTCTGAATTCCGTTGGTAACCTGCCCAAGGGGCTGAAAGACCGGGTGCAGAGGCATCTTGGTGTGTTGGAGAGCCAAACCACTGACGGCAGTATCTTCGACATCAAGACACAGTTGCTCAGCACCGTGGCGCTGTTGCAGGCCACCATCGATCAAACGCGAGGCCTTGCCACCGCTTTGGACCAGGAGGTGGATATCCTACTGGCCAATGATCAGCGGTCCATCATGGAAACATCGGGACGTATTTCGGATCTGTTTGTCACGCACACGGTGCAGTTTCTTATCAGCAGCCTGCTCATTGTGCTTTTGCTGGTTGTCTTGGCGTATTCCTTGATCGCCCGCCCGATCGTAAAGAACGCCATGGCACTGACCAGAGCGATGACACGCATTGCCAGTGGGGAGCCTGATGTCACCATCCCCGGTCTACAGCGCAAAGATGAGATGGGTGACATTGCGCGCGCTCTTTCGGTGATGAAAGACACGATCGCGCGCATACATGGGCTGGACAAGGAGCTGGCCGAGCAAAGCCAGCTTCTCATCACTACGCTCGACACCATGACGGATGGGTTCACCGTTTATGATGCCAATGCGGAGCTGGTGGCATGGAACCCGCGTTTTCTCTCGCTCTACAATCTGCAAAGCAACATGATTTCCGCCGGCACGCCCATTCGTCAGGTCCATGCCTCACTGGCACGGCAGGGAATACGGGTTTTCGAGCTGCACGGACCGGAGACGGACTATCCAACTGTTGCGCGTTCCCGCATGTTGGTGCCAAAGCAGTTTGAGCTTCGGGCCCCCAGCGGACGGATTATCGAAATGCGCAGCACCCCCATTCCCGATGGGGGGCATGTCACCATTCATTTGGATGTAACCGAGCAAAGGTCTGCAGAGGAGCGGGTGCGTCAGGCCCAGAAGATGGAAACCGTTGGCGAGTTGACCAGCGGTCTGGCCCATGAGTTCAACAATATCCTTGCGGTCATTGCAGGCAACCTGAACATCATTGAACGCGGGTTGAGTGATGATCCGCGCCTCAAAGAGCGGGCACACAAGGCCATGGGGGCCGTTGAGCGTGCAACCATGCAAGTTGAGCGCTTGGTGATGTTTTCCCGCCGGCAGAAGCTGTCTCCGGAGGATGTAGAGATCAATGAACTCATATCCGGACTGGTGCAGCTGTTCCAATACTCCTTGGGGCCAGACATTGAGGTGGAGACCGAGCTGGAAGCGGATCTTCCAATGATCAGGGTCGATCCTGTCCAGTTGGAAAACGCGCTGATGAGCCTTGCCGTCAACGCCAAGGATGCCATGGAGAAGGGGGGCACGCTCACCATTTCCACCGCCACGGGACCGGATAACTCGATTGAGATCACCGTCGCAGACACGGGAATCGGCATTTCTGAGGAAGCCCTTCAAAAAGTGATCAACCCGTTCTTTACCACCAAGCCCGCAGGCAAGGGCACGGGCCTTGGGTTGAGCATGGTCCATGGGTTCGTGAGCCAGTCTGGCGGCTCCATTGACATTACAAGCGAGCAGGGCAAGGGCACCAAGGTTCTGATGCGGTTTGGGGCCTCTCTTGAGCATGTGAGCCAGCCCGGCATTGATGTCCGCACACCACGCGGTCAGGGGGAACTGGTGCTCGTGGTCGACAATGATCTGGGCGTTCTGGATGTGACGGCAGCTCAGCTTGAAGCGCTTGGCTACAACGTGGATACCGCAGCGGCTGGCGAAGAAGCATTGGCAAAGCTCAAGGCAAATCCGGAGTTTAAGCTGCTTTACAGCGAAGCCATGCTGCCGCGGCCATGGGATGGCGAAGCGCTGGCAAAGGAGGCAAAGGGCCTCAATCCAGATCTCGCCATCCTTCTGACCAGTGCGGAACTAGGGGCACTGGACCACGTTCCCCATGAGTGTTTGCAAAAGCCGGTTCCAGAGCGCGTGCTGGCCCGTGCGGTTCATGACCAAATCCGGAGGAAGGCGTCCCAGTCTTCTGCCCATCAGACCTGAAGCCGTTTTCCTTTAACGTTCCAGAGGTCATGGTCGTTTGTCTTGTTTTGGGACAGAATGGCCGCGTTCTGAGCCAACCGCCGTCTGGCTCCAGTCTCATCTGCTGAATCGCGCGTGTGTTGTTGAAAAGGCCTTGATAACGCGAGGTCAGGCCGCTTTAGTCCACTCTTCCTATGCGTGCAAAAACAGCGTTTGAAGACGGGTGCTTACTGGAAATTAAGGGGATTTGGTTATCTGGCAAAACGACAGCGCTCTCAGGCCATTAAAATTTTACTCGATTCAGAAAAACGCCGTTGGGCTCATGGTTTATGAGAAATTCTCCCTGTCATCGAAATGAAATTTTTCTCGATAAGTGCTTGTACGTGAGGGGCATATGGGATGACACAAATCTTACACGGCAAAATAGAAAAAACTCGTCATGAACCTGTAATAAATCTATGGCTTCTCGTGGCCTCAAGTTAATCACCGGTTAGGAAATTGTTGTGATCAAGTTTGAGGCCGTAAGAAAAGAATTCGGGAACCACGTTGCCGTACAGGGTGCGTCTTTTACTGTCGATAAGCCTCAGATGATAGGGATTATTGGACGCTCCGGTGCTGGCAAGTCTACGCTTCTGCGTATGATCAACCGCTTGACACCGGCCACATCCGGCCATGTCTACGTTGATGGTCGCGATGTTCTGGCTCTCAAAGGCAAAGAAAAACGCCGCTGGCAGCGCGATTGCGCCATGATCTTCCAGCAGTTCAACCTGGTGCCTCGTCTGGATGTTCTTACCAACGTGATGCTGGGTCGCCTCAACGACCACGGCACGATCGCAAGCTGTCTGAAGCTGTTCACCAAGGAAGAGCGCATGCAGGCACTGCTCAAGCTGGAGCGCTTGGGCATTGCGGAAACGGCCCTGAAACGCGCCGAGCACCTGTCCGGTGGTCAGCAGCAGCGTGTGGCCATTGCCCGTGCGTTGATGCAGAACCCGCAAATGCTTCTGGCCGATGAGCCGATCGCCTCCCTCGACCCGATGAATGCACAGGTCGTCATGGATGCGCTCAAGGCCATCAATACGGAAGACAAGCTAACGGTTATTTGCAACCTGCATACCCTCGATACCGCTCGGAAATACTGTGATCGCGTCATTGGGATGCTGCATGGCGAAATCGTCTTTGACGGCACGCCTGATGGCCTGACAACAGAAGTTGCACGGGAAATCTACGGCGCTGATGAGAGCTTTTCCGAAGCAACCACTTCTACTGCGCTGAATGTCGGTCCGACATCAGCCGTCGCCTGAGAATTGCCAGCCCGCAGGATCACTGCTTGCGGGTAGGGCACGCCTTTGCAGAGGCGTTACTGAACTCATATCGAGTAAACTTGGAGAGCTGTTCAATGAAATTCGCTGTTAAACTTGCTGCAGTTGCTGCTGTCAGCATCGCCGCTCTTGGTTCCACCGGTGCAATCGCCGCTGAGCCAATCACAGAATTCCGCATCGGTCTTCTGGGTGGTGAGAACGAAGCAGACCGTCTGCGCAACAACCAGTGTCTGGTTGACCGTTTTGAAGAGCTGCTGGGCGTTCCAGTCAAGCTGTTCCCAGCAGCGGACTACGCTGGCACCATCGAAGGCCTGAAGGGCGGCAACCTGGACTATGCTGAGCTGGGCGCATCCGGTTACGCAGCTATTTACCTGGCTGATCCGAAGGCTGTTGAGCCAGTTCTGACAACCCAGCAGGTTGATGGCGCAACTGGTTACCACTCCATCATGGTTTCCCGCGCAGACTCCGGCATCGAAACCCTGGAAGACATGAAGGGCAAGCGTCTGGGTTACGCTGATCCTAACTCCACTTCCGGTTATCTGGTTCCTTCCGTCGCTTTCGACCAGATGGGCCTGAACGCTGATGAGTACTTCGCGTCCGCTACGTTCTCTGGTGGTCACGAGCAGAACGTTCTGGCTGTTGTAAACGGCGACGTTGATGGCGGCGTTACCTGGTCTTCCGGCGTTGGCGAGTGGGAAGAAGGTTACACTTCCGGCAACCTGCGCAAGATGGTTGACAAGGGCATGATCGACATGACCGAGCTCAACGAAGTATGGCGCTCTCCGCTGATCCCTAATGGCCCGCTGGTTCTGCGCAGCTCCCTGCCACAGGACGTTAAGGACAAGGTCGTTGCTTCCTTGAAGGCAATGGTTCAGGACGACCCAGAGTGCTTCTACTCCGCACAGGCTGGTGAATACGCTGACTACGTAGAAGTTGACCACTCCTTCTACGAGACCATTGTTGAAGCACGTCGCCGCAAGATCGAAGCTGCGAAGGCTAACTAATCACAGTTTGGAGGGAGCGCCGCGTTTCTCGCGGCGCTCCTTTTGTATCTGGCCTTCGGGCCATTTTCTTTGTTCTCAGGAGGTTTCCGGTGGCTCTAGTCAATGCGTTCAACGCATCGCCCCACCTTGCCGAAATTGAAAAGGCCTACGAGCAGGTTGCTCGTCAGCGCACCACCTATACATTCCTGCTCTTGCTGGTTTGTCTCGTGTCAATCGTTGGTGGTTTTTACGTTGCAGAGGAGGCGAACTCCGGCAGCTTCTGGGGAGGGATTAGCAGTTTCGGGGATTATCCCTATGACATCCTCGCAGGTGCCTATGAGCGCGGCTGGGGTCTGTTTTCTCTCGTTGTAAAGTACTTCCCGTTTCTGGTTGAAACGCTGAACATTGCGCTGGTCTCAACACTGGTCGGCTTTTTCTTCAGCTCCATCCTGAGCTTCTTTGCAAGCCGCAATCTGATGACCAACAGGGGCGTCGTTTTTGTCGTACGCCGTGCACTCGACATTACCCGTGCGTTCCCTGAGCTGGTCATTGCATTGATGCTGGTTCTGATCTTCGGCCCATCTCCCATTGCTGCGATCATGGCTGTGACCTTCCACACCATTGGTGCGCTCGGCAAACTGTTTTCTGAAACCAATGAAAACGCGGATATGAAGGCCGTGGAGGGCTTGAAGTCCGTGGGCGCGAACTGGGTGCAGCAGATGCGCCTTGGTATCTTGCCACAGGTTCTGCCGAACTTTCTTTCCTATGCGCTCCTTCGCCTTGAGATCAACGTTCGCGCCTCAGCCATTCTTGGCTTCGTAGGCGCTGGTGGTCTGGGTGCTGAGCTGAAAATGGTGGTGGACTGGAACTATGGCGCCGACATTTTCGTGATCATCGTCATGCTGGTCTGCGCGATTACCGCCATCGATTACTTCTCTGGCTGGTTGCGTCGCAAGCTTATCGGCACATCAGGTACGCTTTAAGGGCTTTTGAAAAATGACAACTGTATCTGGTTTCGAACAAGCCCGTCTTGAAGAACAGTACCCGGGCGTAATTGAAAAGCCATGGTCCAAGCGCATCTTGGGGCCGGCCATCACCGTTGGCATTCTCGGCTATCTGGTCATTTGCTTCTTCGCGTTTGACGTGATGGGCGTCATGCAAAAGGCGCGCATGGACATGGCGCAGCTTTATGCGCTGGACTCCTATGCCCACAAGGACCATGCCAAGTTCACTTTCCGCAAGCCTGAAGAAGGCTTCGAGTTGTCTTTGGAAGGCACGCGCCGGGCGCGCTATGAAACGCCGCCTGCGTGGTTCCAGTCAAACGGTGCGGAAAGCACCATTGATCTGGCAGAGGATGGTACCGTTTCTTTCGACGGTTCGTCCATGGTGACCTATTATCATCCAGAGTACGCCGAGCCATTCCGCTTCAAGGTTGGCAATAACGAATATCCGGTCTATCTGGGCAGTGAGGCTCCTGAGTGGCTCAAGGACAGTGGCAAACAGATTGACGCCCGTCCGAGCCTGCACAGCCGCATCTGGATTACGCGCAGCAAGCTGGAAATCCACCGCTATGAAGCAGGTTGGGAAGACTTCTGGTTCGGGTTTCATTCACCGCTCAAGGGGATGAGCCTCGGACAGATTATCTCCTTGTCCGTTTCTGGTGACCGCATTGATCCGAACATGTCGAACCTGAGCTTCATTGCCTCGGAGTTCTGGTACAATCCGGACTGGCAGCACGGTGACATTTTCTACGCTCTGCTCCAGACCCTTGTCATGGCTGTGGTTGGCACCTTGGTCGCTGGCATCATTGCACTGCCTTTGGCTTTTGCAGCGGCGAACAACGTGAATCCGTTTGGGTCCATTCGCTTTGGGTTGCGGCGCATCTTCGACTTCTTGCGTGGTGTGGATACACTCATCTGGTCTTTGATCTTCATCCGCGCCTTTGGGCTTGGCCCGCTATCCGGTACTTTTGCGATCATCTTTACGGACACCGGGACCTTCGGAAAGCTGTTTTCTGAAGCCATCGAGAACGCAGACCGTCGTCAGGCGGAGGGTATTCAAGCAACGGGTGCTTCGCCAGTTCAGAAATATCGGTTTGGTGTCTTCCCGCAGATCCTGCCTCTCTTTGTTTCGCAGATGCTGTATTTCCTGGAGTCCAACACGCGTTCAGCAACCGTAATTGGTGCCTTGGGCGCTGGTGGTATTGGCCTCAAGTTGCTTGAGACCATGCGTACCCGCCAGGACTGGGAAAACACCGCCTACATCATTGTGCTGGTGATCGCACTGGTGATCTTGATGGACAACATGTCCGGCTGGCTGCGTCGCAAGCTTATCGGCGGCGCCGAGGGATAATCGTCTCAAACCAACCCTTTAAGCTAAGCCCGCGGAAGTTCTCTTCTGCGGGCTTTTTGCATTTTAGGGAAGGGCTTAGGAGTTCGCCAACCAAGTTTCTATCGGAGTTGTTAAGGGGATCGTTGTTACGTTGCGTCAACGCGCAATCAGACCAGAAAAAGAGCGCGGTTCACAGGTGCCGCTCCAATATGGCTACAGACTGCTGTCCTCCAGATATTGAAAGCAAGAAACGCTTCAAGAAAAATGGCCTGCTGCTGGGTATCGGCTTGGCCGTATTTGCAGCTGTCGTTCTTTTGCAAATAACAATGGTGGCTCTTGTCCAGGTCTATGCGCATGAACGGGCCTACAGAGCGTTGCTTGATACACTGCGCTCGGAGCTGATCGTGGCTCTTCGTGTTGTTTCTGGAGAGGGGCGTCTCCAGTCTTTTCTGACCAGGCTGGATGAGCCCGGTGGCCTTTCGGTCAATGCACTGGATGGAGCTGTAACGATCAGGTCCTTCCCCTTAAGCTGGGAAGAACTCAGGGCAGGTGACAGCTTCGAGATCAACGGTTTGCTGTTCTCGCCATTCAATGAGTTTCACATGCACTCGTCATTGGATATCGAAACGTGGTTAGGGCATGACCATGAGGAAGACCCTTTTCACCACAGTGTTGGCGCAGGTTTTCTCCCGCCAGCCATGATGCCATCTGAAGTACTGCAGCGTCAGTTGGCAGAGCGGATTACAACCAGCCTGCGCTTTGTTCAAAACGTCCAAACATTTGATGGCAATGCCCAACTCCTGGTCGCGGCCATTTTGCCTCTTGAAGAGCCCGTGGCAATCACAATCGAGGACAGTCTGGAGGCGGGGTTTATCTGGAATAAAGAGCTGCAGACGCTCTACATTCTTTTTGGCTTGTCCTATTTCCTTCTATTAGTGTGTTGTCTGATTTTGTTTAAGGCAAGGCTCACTCAGGAACAGATGGCCTTGGTCGATTTGAGCACCGAGTGTGACACGAAAGGTGCCATGTTGCTCCAGCAAGCGGAGGATGCTCGGCTTCATGCATCCCAAGTGAACTCGGTGCTCAGCAGCGTCAGTGACGCAATCCTGACATTGGATCTTGAGGGCCGCATTGTCATGGCTAACCGGGCGGCTCTCCTGTTGTTTGAAACTGACAAGAATGAGATCGCCGGAACACAGATTGGTCAATGGATCAGCCCTAATAAGGTTGACCTCAGCGACCTGTTTGCCAATCGTTTGACAGAGGAGCAGGAGAAAGACCTGTTCGTTCATCCGCAGCAGATTGATCTGGAACAGTCGGACGGCGGCTTGAAACACATCGAAATGATCGTCAGTGACTTTTTCCAGCGAGACGGGCGCCACTTCTCATGCGTGCTGCGCGACGTCACTGAACGCGTGGAGGCTGAGCAAGAAGCCGCTGAGGCGCAAAACCGGCTTTATCAGGCGATCAATCACCTTCCGGATGCCTTTGTACTCTTCGATCAAGAAGATCGTCTCTTGATTTGCAATGATCGCTATAAGGAAATTTACCGCAGAAGCGCAGACCTTTTCGTCGCGGGCAATACCTTCGAACACATTGTGCGAACGGGGGCTGAACGGGGCCAATATGAGCTGGATGGAATGAGCGTGGATCAGTGGGTCGCACAGCGCATGAAGGACCATCAACATGCAAAAAACGAGGTCATTCAGCGCTTGAATGACGGCTCGTGGGTGCGGGTCAGCGAGCGGAAAACGCCAGATGGGCTAACGGTCGGGTTCCGAAGCGACATCACGGAACTCAAGCGTCATGAGGAAGCTGTCCTTGCGCGTGAAGCAGAGTTGCGGTCCATTTTTACGTCGGCGCTTGATGCAATCATCGGCATCGATGAAAACGACCAGATCATCGAGTTCAACAAGGCTGCCGAGGTGTTGCTGGGCCACAAGCGGGAGGATGTTCTCGGGCTGGAGGCACATCGTCTGTTGTTTCCTCGTCAGGAGTGGCAGAACTACCTCATGGTGGTTAGTGCGCTGAAGCGTTTGCAGGGTGATATGACCTCTGGCAACAGGCGCGAAGCGACCGTTCTTGACCGTGATGGAAATGAAATTGCAGTAGAGCTTTCCATGAACGTGGCGCAGGTGCCATCTGGAAAGCGTTTTTACGCTTTTCTTCATGATGTGCGGGCACGAATACGCGCCATCGAGGAGCTCCAGCAAGCGAAAGAGGTTGCTGAGAATGCTACTCAGGCTAAAACTGCATTTTTGGCCATGATGAGCCACGAGATCCGGACACCGCTTAGCGCTGTCATTGGCTTCCTTCAGTTGTTGCAGGCGGGCAAGCTTAGCGCGAAGCAAGCGGACTACGTAAACACCTGTGTGGAGTCTGCCGAAGCCCTGCTGAAAATTCTCAATGATATTTTGGACCTATCGAAGCTTGAAGCTGGGAAGCTGGAGTTCAAGGCAGAGCCTGTCGACATTGGTGAAGTGGTGGAGCAGGTGCAGGACTTGTTGCTGCCCCGTGCCCAAGAGCTTGGTTTGCAGCTGAATGTGGATGTGTCTGATGACGTGCCGCAGTTGGTTCTGACGGATCAGGGCAGGGTGCGCCAGCTCTTGATCAATCTCACGAATAACGCATTGAAGTTCACCCCGCAGGGGCATGTCACCATTCGCGCAGAAAGCCATCGACAGCCAAGCGATCCGAAGAACTGTTCCATACGGCTGTCAGTCATTGATACGGGCATTGGTATTCCCCGTGAGAAGCAGCAGAGCATCTTTCACCAGTTTGCGACCATCGATAGCGAGCAAGCCCGCAAAACGGATGGCGTCGGCTTGGGCCTTGCCATTTGCCGGGAGCTGGTGGAGGGCCTTGGTGGGCGCATCGGTTTGCAGTCGGTTCCGGATAAAGGGAGCGTTTTTTGGGTTGAACTTGACGTGCCGCTGTATGAAGGGGAAGCCGACCCGGTTTCGCCTCCGGCTGCCGAGCCTGCTTCAATCCCGTCGCCCCGACACACGGCGGAGCAGCTCATCCAGGGAAAGCACTTCTTGATCGCTGAGGACAGCGAACCAAATCGCATGGTGCTGACCAAGCTGATTGAAGCCTCGGGAGCCCGCGTTGAGCAGGTCGAAAACGGCCAGCAGGCCATCGATGCGTTGGAGCACTCAATTGAAGATCCTTTCGATGCCGTTTTCATGGATGTTTCCATGCCGGTCCTTGATGGGATCGCGGCAACACGGTCCATCAGAGGGCGGCCGGATTTGTTGTCGTCCATACCTATCGTTGGGCTGACAGCCCACGCGGGGCAGGATGACCACAAGCTCATGTATGCAGCAGGTTTCACGACTGTCTTGACCAAGCCAATCAAGAAACAGGCCATTGAAGAGGCACTGCAGAAGCTGTTCATCAGCCAGATGGAAAGGGCGCGAGAACGGAAGCTCGGCCCGCCGCAACCCGTTACAGCGTTCAGTCTTCCGCAGCCGTTGCGCCGACCCACGACGCGGGGCGCAGACGATTCTGCGTTGCTGACGCCCGTGCAAACCAAGGATGAATTGTCCCTCAGGTCGTTTGAGCGGCTCCTCAACTCCTTTGATGAGAGCATTCGCTTCAGTCGCAGTCTGCTGAACTCACCGCGGATCGACGTGGCAGAGGTGGAAACCCTGTGTGATAGCGTGGAGCAGCTTTCCGAAGCGACGCAGGCTGAAGGGCTCCATTTGCTGGCCAGCAAGCTTCACGAGCAGACGACGCAGGCCGCTTCCGGTGAACAGGAAGCTCTTTCGTCCGCAACGATGGATATCTGTCGCAATTCACTGTTTGCGCTCTCCATGGCCCTTGAGCAGGCGCGCAGCCGGCTCATCGGCAAAACCACCGAGCACCCGCCCGCCGAGGAAAAGTTCAACGGTCCTCAGCAATCCATTGGTGAGCGCTAGGCTCTCTTTTCGTTAATCGACATTCGATCCAGCCTCTCATTGGAGCGGCCTTTCTGCTCCATAGACCTCCTGCAGACCCTGAGGCTTTCGAGCTTGTGGATCTTTACGATTTGGACAGGGTTGCGCTGGGGGAGTATTACGCCCTCGGCGGGCAAGTCAAAATGGTTAATAGATGAAACAAATTTCTTTAACTTGTAGCCGCCGCACCCTCTGTCTTGTTTTGAGAGTGAAAGCACACTGCGGTTATTAGCCTCTCTGTTTTATCAGTGTAATTTAAACTCCCTCGGTTTAGGAGCGGCTGTACCTTTGGCGAAAACTTCGGGTTTTCACAGGTGCCCCAGACAATACTTCAATTCACTTCAATAAAACTGAGTGGGTCAAACACCCTTCCAAGCGCCCATGCGTGGTGGTCATGCAACCTGTGTCTTTCGCGCCACTCTTAAAATCCAGTTGCAAAAACTGCTAGTTCCGGTTCTTCCATTTCTCCATGACCGTCACTACACATAGGCTTGCAAGTCGACCAGCGCATCCTTTGGTTGCGTCGGTGAAGAGGTGGGGACCTCGGAACTTAATGGGCAACTTGCACATCGAAAATCAAGACAAGCACATGCGCCTCATAGGCCATTGCATTGTCCTGCCTATTTGAAAGTTTGGAAGGTCGATATGAACTTCAAGGCACTTGCTCTTGCAACAGCCTCTGCTGCTGTTGTTACCTCCGCTTCTGCTGCGGATCTGCCAGTTGTGGCTGAGCCAGTAGACTACGTACAGGTTTGTGACGCATACGGCTCTGGCTTCTTCAAGCTGCCAGGCAAAGACACCTGCATCCGCGTTGGCGGTCGTGTTCGTGCGCAGTTTATCTCTGATAACCTGAACAATGACGCAAACTACGAAGACAACGATTCCTACGTTCGTGGTTACGTTCGTCTGACTTCCATGACCGACACCGAAATCGGTCTGATCAAGACCTACACCGAGATCTACTCTCAGTGGGATGAGGCAGGCACTGGCGAACTGAAGACCGACGACGCTTACATCCAGTTCGGCACCCAGTACGGTGACCTTCTGATCGGTTACGCGGTTTCCAACTTCGACACCTTCACCGGTTCCACCGATATCGGCATTGTTGATCGCAACATTTCCGATACGGACACGCTGCAGATGACTTACACCAAGTCTCTCGGCAACGGTCTGACCGCTTCCCTTTCTCTGGAAGATTCTTCCTACCGTGAAGGTGGTGAGAACGAGTACGATGTTGTTGGTGGTCTGAAGATTTCTCAGGGTTGGGGCTTCGCACGTCTGGTTGGTGCATACCACCAGGTAAACGACGACATTGAAAACAACGGCGTTGGCGCTGCTGGCATCGTTGGTAACGAAAAAGACGGTTTCGCTATTGCGGGTACCGTTGGCATCAACCTGAACATGCTGGCTGAAGGCGATCAGCTCGTGTTTGCGGTTAGCTACGCAGATGCAGCTGGTCACTATGTCAACATCGACAGCGACTACCTGGACGGCACCAAGGATTCTTGGGATGCGAAGGGCTACGATGCGTTTTCTGTAGCGGCTGGTTTCACGCACTATTTCACACCTGAAGTTGCTGGTTCCATCGATGCGTCTTACCTGATGGTTGACGACGCTGATGATTACGAGCGCATTGCAACAACTGCTGCACTCGGTTGGTACCCAACCTCCGGTCTCGTGATCGCGGGTGAAGTCGGCTACGTCAATCAGGATGACGACAAGAACTCCTTCGATGCGAATGGCAACGACCACGACTACCGCGTTGGTACTCGCATCCAGTACACCTTCTAATCAGATCCTCAGATCCGATGAGAAAAAGGCGGCCTTCGGGTCGCCTTTTTTGTTGCGCTGTTGAGATGCAGGGAAGGGGAGCCTTGAGAGCGAAGTGTGTGAACGCTTGCTCTGCGGGTTTTGGGGGCGGAGGCGGCGGTGTTTAGGCGCCGTATGGTGGTATTTCCACCAGATGGAGATCATCATTGCTCGTCAGGCGCAGCCAAAGATGATTCCAATTAATTCGATGAAATGCGCATATAAATGGAATTACCCAGAGGTGATTCCATCAAACTTCCCCATAATATAAATCTAGAGTGTATTTCTTTGGTTGTAATTTGTTTGCGTCTGACAATTTCAAGTAGAAGAAATGGTTGTTATTTGTATTTATAAATATCTTGAGTTGATTTCAAAAGTTATCCATCAATTAACTATGTTGTTACTCTGCAACACTCATATCTGGCGTGCCAAATCTGCCTATAAATATTGAAGTGAGTGGTTGCCCTCAAAATGTGTGTGAGGCATCAATGTGTCTGCGAGGTGAAAATATCTAATCAATTGTGTGGGGGAAGGTTACTCACTCATTGATCTTTTTCGGGGACTCGCAGGGGCCATTCGGGGACACGCTCTTTTTAAATAGCGATGCGAAATGCGCCCTCTATTTGCAAACGGACTTATAGAGGTCAGGAATTATGAAATTGAAAGCTCTTCTGCTTGCGACTGCTGGTGTAGCTGTTGCAGGTTCCGCATCTGCTGCTGATCTGCCAGTCGTGGCTGAGCCAGTAGACTACGTACAGGTTTGTGACGCATACGGCGCAGGCTTCTTCAAGATCCCAGGTAAGGACACCTGCCTGAAGATCGGTGGTCGTGTTCGCGCTCAGTTCGTGACAGACAACCTGAACTCTGATGTCGATTACACAGACAACAGCTCCTACGTTCGCGGTTACCTGTACCTGACATCCATGACCGACACTGAAATCGGTCTGATCAAGACTGTGACCGAATTCCAGAGCGAGTGGGAACAGGATGCAAACGGCAACAGCAAGGTTGACGACGCTTACATCCAGTTCGCAACTCACTACGGTGACTTCCTGATCGGTCGCACGACCTCTCAGTTCGACACCTTCACTGGCGCAACTGATCTGGGCATCGTTACCCGTAACTTCTCTGATGCAAGCGTGCTTCAGGTTGCTTACAACAAGTCTCTGGGCAACGGTCTGACCGCTTCTCTGTCTCTGGAAGACTCTTCCTACCGTGCTGGTGGCGCCAACGAGTATGACGTTGTTGGTGGTCTGAAGCTGTCTCAGGGCTGGGGCTTTGCTCGCGTTGTTGGTGCATACCACCAGATCGACGACATCGCTGCGACTGACGAGCAGGACGGCTACGCTGTTGCTGGTACTCTGGGCATCAACCTGGACATGCTGGCTGCAGGTGACAAGATCGTATTCGCTGCGACCTACGCAGACGCTGCTTCTTCCTACGTGAACGCAGAAAACGTCACTTGGGATCGTCTCGGTTACGACGCTTACTCTGTAGGTGCAGGTTTCACTCACTACTTCACGCCTGAGCTGGCTGCTTCTGTAGACGGTTCTTACCTCTCTGTAGAAGACGCTAATGATTACACCCGCGCGGCTGTGACCACCTCTCTTGGTTGGTACCCAGTTTCTGGTCTCGTAATCGCTGGTGAATTCGGTTGGGCATCTGAAGATGATGACGTTGCAACCTACGATGACGAATACCTCCTCGGTACTCGCATTCAGTACACCTTCTAATCTGATCTTTCAGATTTGATTTGAGATGGGCGAGTCGGCTGACTCGCCCTTTTTTTTGTTTTTTGTCCGCCAGCCCTTCTCTGTGCCTGTGGAACAATACCTTGGCTCGAACTCTTTTGATCGGGCCTCACGATTTCTCTTTCTAAAGAGCAGTAGACCCCAAAAAATACGTAGCTACACTTAACAATTGTTGCTTGGAGAGCTTATTGTGTGATATGGGTCACACTTTATTATGGATTATCGATTATTCCTCCTTAAGCCCTTGAGAATAAACGATAAAAATGTGTGTTTCTTTCGCCACACTCCCCTTCGATAGTGTGGCTTCAGTGCCGCTCAAACGTGGAGGCGCGTTGCTCAGCGACGCGGATGGGAGCATTAAGAGTGCCACAAGCTGATTGCATGTATCTGCCCTATGGCCGCGAAGGTTGTGGCGGGCAGGTCGGGGGCGACAGCTTGAAGTAGGGCACTTGGGGAAACGCTCGTCCACACAGCGCATTCACCGGCCCTCTATCAGTAATTTGAGACTCATAGAGGTCAGGACACATGAAAATTAAAGCAATTTTGCTTGCAACTGCTGGTTTTGCTGTTGCAGGTTCCGCATCCGCTGCTGATTTGCCAGTAGTAGCTGAGCCAGTTGATTACGTACAGATTTGCGACGCATACGGCGCAGGCTTCTTCAAGATCCCAGGTAAGGACACCTGCCTGAAGATCGGTGGTCGTATCCGTACTCAGATCGTCTCTGACAACCTGGACGACAACGACGACGACACCAAGTACGAAGACTACGATGCGGTCGCTCGTGGTTACCTGTACCTGCACACCATGACCGACACGGAAATTGGTCTCATTCGTACCGTTACTGAAATGTACAGCGAATGGAACGAAGAAGGTGGCAGCAAAATGAAAGTGGACGACGCTTTCATTCAGATCAGCAACAACTTTGCAGACGTTCTGATCGGTCGCGAAGCTTCCATGTTCGACGGTTTCACCGGCGCGGTTGATATCGGCGTTATCGATCGTAACTTCTCTGACCAGTCTACCCTGCAGTTCGCTCTGACCAAGTCTCTGGGCAACGGCGTTACAGCTGGCGTATCTGTTGAAGATTCTTCTTACCGCAATGGCAGCGACAACTCCATCGACTTCGTTGGTAAGATCGGCATCTCTCAGGGTTGGGGTTCCTTCTCTGTTGCTGGTGCAACCCACGCAATTGCTGACGAAGCATCCTTCAAAGATGGCGACGGCAAGGCACTTGCTGGCGAGACCTACGAAAAGGACAGCAGCACCGGTTATGCAGTTCGCGGTACTGTGACCTTTAACCTCGACATGATTGCACCAGGCGATGCATTCGTATTCCAGGCAGCTTATGCAGATTCCGCTGCAAGCTACCTGAATGCTTCCCTGCCAGGCGCGCTTGTAAAGTCTTCCTTCCCAGGTGCTAGCTCTGCAGATTCTGCTATGCTCGACGTGCTCGGCGCAAAGGGTTACTCACTCGTAGCGGCGTTCAGCCACTACTGGACACCAGAAATCGCGACCACCATCGACGGTTCCTGGATGAGCCTCGAAGCTGACTACGATCATGCCGGCAAGGCAGTCGATGCTGACATGGATCGTTGGGCAATTGATGCTTCCATCGGTTGGTACCCAGTATCCGGTATGGTAATCGCTCTGGACGCAGGCTTTGCAAGCACAGACCTCGACGTCAAAGGCCAAGATGACAGTGACTTCGACGAAGCCAAGATCGGTGCACGTGTACAGTACACCTTCTAATCTGACTTAACGGTCTGATTTGAATGAGCGGAGGCGCATCAGCGTCTCCGCTCAGATTGATGACAAACCCCGTCATATTTTTGGCGGGGTTTTCGTTTTTTAGGTCTGCGGCGCGGCCTAAAACTACCCCTTGCGACTTACGCCGCCGTAGCTTGTGTTTTGGTGTTCATAG
>NZ_JAWXVZ010000019.1:0-35043 GCF_033843645.1 Nesiotobacter zosterae
CACAAATCAGACCAACTGAGGATAAACCCAACCAATCAAGCAAAACCCAGCGTAAAATCACCCAAAACCCAATGTGGAAACACAAAATCAAAACCAAAACACAACGAACGCACACACTCCCACCACCGTCATGCCGGACAAGGCGAGCACAGCGAAACGCCGATCCGGCATCCAGCGCAAAAAACAAAAACCACTCTCTCCTGCCGATCAGCACATCTCGATCCCGGGCCAAGCCCGGGATGACAACCGAGTAAGACGGCGGAGGCGGGAGCAGAGGTTGGGATCTCTGGCACTGGTGATGCAGCGAAGGGGCAAGATTGAGCACAAGCACCACGAAACAAGGTGGGGCGTTGGGAGTAGTGCCGAGCGGCATACCGAACCGCTCAACCACGCAACAACCGTCATACCGGACAAGGTGAGCGCAGCGAGGCGCAGATCCGGTATCCAGCGCAAAACCAACAAGCAACCGAAGCATGGGTAAGGCGACGCACCACGCGACAGCAACGCGACCCAAACGGTATTGCTGCCCAGTCGGTGCGCGGCAAGCCGACGGAAAGCACGCGCCTGTCTGCGTGGGTCCGGAAAAGAGTAAAGTCAGCAAACGCTCAACCAGCCAGCGCTAAGCCTCCAACCAACCACCGCCCCCTCCTGCCTAACCGCACATCTGGATCCCGGGTCAAGCCCGGGATGACAGGCAAGAGAGTAAGGCGCAGGTGGAAGGACCGCCGTGAGGGTGAGGCGAAGGGAGCAGAGTAAGGCCCCCGACGTGCTAACGAAGAATGCCCCCAGCACTTGAACAAAGCGTTATTTAAAACATCCGCACATGACATCCAACAGGCCACTCCGTGGGGTGTGCGGGCACTAAGCCTGCAGTCAGCCAAGCAGCGGGCCCGCGTTCAAGCAGTCGCCGCACGATGAAACACGGCGGGCCGCAAGCGTGAGGACAGTAGTCAACAGGGCGGTTGAGCGAAGGGCGTCAAAGCGGCTGCGCAGAGGACCACAAGGCGGCTCAATGGAAAACCGCGGCCCAAGAACCCACCCTACCACCGTCATGCCGGACAAGGTGAGCGCAGCGAGGCGCCGATCCGGTATCCAGCGCAAAACCAACAAGCATCTCTGCCAATCACGCCCCAATTTGGAATAGGAACGCGGGAAACAACTCGCTCTCTTAGGAACCGGCGGAACGGTAAACTCTGGACTTCACCTGACGCCACCCTCACCGCGCGCAGGACGACAGGCTTTCTTCCATGCGGAAGCAGCTGCAGCACGCATCTACTTGTCCCCCTTTTAGGCCATACCCATGGAAGGGTCGACCGAGCCCAACGCGAAAAACTTATCCCCCTCTCCTCCTCGCGTCGCAGAACAATGCACTGATACAGAGGAGAGGACGATGAGCCGCTGCCCGAGCAAAAGATATCCCCCTACCACGACCGCAACAGTCCGCGAGTGTGCCGCACGCAAAACAGCAGAACCTGCGGGGATAACCCATGCGTTCAGTTTGCGTTGCTTTGAACGAAACACGGATTTTAAGCATCAACGCTCATCCAGCCAGCGCTCAGCCCCCAACCAACCACCGCCCTCACCTGCCGAGCCCTTACTGGATCCCGGGTCAAGCCCGGGATGACAGCCAATAAATGAAGCGGAAGGAACCGTGCTGAGCGTCTACTGCCCAAACGCCCAGCCCGCCAGCGCCAAGCCTCCAACGAACCACCGCCCCCTCCTGCCGAACCGCTCAACTGGATCCCGAGTCAAGCCCAGAATGACAGGCAACAGGGAGGGGTGAGATGACCAACGTTGGAGAGTGAGGCGGAAACAGAGATTGGGATCACGGCCATAGGGCGGCACTTTCCAACCGCACGCCCAACCGCACGCCCAACCGCTTGCTCAACCGCTTGCTCAACTGCTTGCTCAACTGCTTGCCCAACCACTTACCCAACCGCTACCCCAACTGCTCGCTCCCCCGCTAACCCAACCGCTCGCCCAACCGATTGCGCTGCTGCTTACCCAGCAAATGAACAGGCATGCTTCCTGCATTAACGCGAGAAAGATCATAGGGCAGTGAGCAGAGGCGTGCGAAAGACCCAAGAAGCCCAAGAAAAAACATCGGCGCTACGGAAAAAAAGCAGGGCGCGCCCCAGCACAGCCAGCAGAGAGCTGCTTGGCCTTTGCAAAAGGCGAATGACGCCCGACAGCCCGCAGAGGCTTTGATAAAAAAGAAGAATTTGCCCTGAACGGCGGCAACGGCAACAGGCGCTGTGTGCGCCACAGGTGAACCCAGATACTTCCGGGCACCTGCTCCGCGGCAGGCCCTCGGGATGTTTCGCGCGCATTGTTGCATCTTGCAAACATCCCCACGAGGCGTGCCTGACAAGAGTGCGTGACAGGAAACACGGTGAATAGAGATGGGCGAAGGCTTTCTCCCGAAAAACAAGTAAACCCAAACAAGACCTTAGAGTACAGTTTCGAGAGTAACAGAATGGCTGATAAAAACGAACAACTTAACGCCACTGAACAGGACCGAGACAACAAGAGCACGCAGGGATCGGTAGACAATGCCGGATCTGCTTACACCAATAGTGCTGTGACCGGCATTTTGGAAAGTGAGCAAGGCGTAAAGACCATCAGTATTGGTCGCCTGGTTGATTTTGACTATTACCGCAGCATCACAGAGCAAGGCGGAGAGGCGCACGAAAGCAGCCTTGGCGACAGGCCCAGCGCAGGCCAGATCATCATTGAGTTTGGCTATTTGCCGCCCTACTCCGCTGTCAACCTGGGCAGCTTGAACGAGAACGGCATCTGGATGGGCACCCTGGAAGAAGCGGCGGCGCTGGAATTGCAACTGCCCTCTGATTTTACAGGGTTTGTGGTTGGCTCAGTGCCACTGACCCATGAGGGGGACGTTTCCCGAGGCGTCTTTCACATGGAAGTTGGCAACCCCAGTACAGGAACGCTTGCTGCTTCGGCGGGTCAAGAAGCGGCTGCCGACGGTGCCGCAACCGTTTCCATGGCAGAAGCCCTCGGTCTTGTTGGAGAACAACTGACCGACCTTGAAAATGCAGAGAGCGTCTCCATTCGCCTGCAAGGCCTGCCAGGTGAAACCAGCTCCAGCGATGGCGAGCAATATGCAGACGGAAGCTGGGTGTTTTCCGGCACAGGCGCGCAAGTTGCAGGCATGTCGCTCACATTCGGCGCGGGTTCACAGTTTGGGGCGTTCACATTTCAGATTACCAAGGCCTATGCGCACGGCTATGAGGCTTTCATTCCGCTTGAGGCGTTTGATCCTGTAGAGGGTGATGTGGTGGTGGGCGTGACTGCAGCCATGGACCTTTCCGGTTCCAAGCCGACCATAGCCTTGCAGGAGACCGATGCGGGCAACGCGCCGTTGCAGGTGCGGCTTTCAGACTATCTTGGCATGCGGGTGGAAGATGACGACGGGTCGGAATCCCTGATCACGGTGGAAGTGCGCCTGAGCGGTCTGCCCGATGGTGCCCGGTTTTCAACGGATGGGGGGACGAGTTTTTCAAGCGCCGCCATCTCCGGTGGGTCACTGAGCTACAAAGGCCCGGCGGAAGGCTTTGGCAAGCTGGTACTGGAAATTCCAGCGGACTATGCCAGCGCAGGTGCCATTAAGGGACTGTTCTCGGCCTATTCTGATGAATATGGCCGGGCAACGCAGGGCTTCGACATTCGTGTCCAACCAGAGGCGGACATTGAGCTTTCCGCTGAGAATGTGACAGCAGCAGAAGCGGCCAGCGGTGGCACGACGGTGCAACTGGCGATCTCCGCAAACATTACCGATGCAGACGGCTCCGAAGGCCATGGCGACACCCCGAACACCGTGACCATTCTGTTTGACCGCCTGCCTGACGGGACCTCCGCAAACACCGGCACGCTGGACATGGGGGCACTGAAATGGACAGGATCGATCAACGAAGCCAAAGCGCTGGCGCTGACCTTCCCTGAAAACTATTCCACCACCGCCAAGCAGGTAACATTTGGCGACAACCTGATTATCAACGGCTCCTTTGAAGACACCTATGTGGAGGCTACCGGTTGGGGCTCTTTCATGGGCGGAGACGGTGTGCCCGGCTGGGCGGGCGAGCGGGTCGAGATTCAAAACACGCACTGGGGGCACGCGGCCTCCAACGGCCAGCAATGGATGGAGCTGGACGCGGAAAGAGGGGTGGACTCCGTCCACCAAGACGTGAAAACCGAGGCAGGCACGCAATACCAGCTTTCGTTCGATGTATCGACGCGGTTTTACAACACCAGCACCTTTGATGTGAGCTGGAATGGCGAGGTGATCTCCACCGTTGTGCCGGAAGGGCGGCAATGGGAAACCATTACGCTGACTGTAGAAGGCACCGGCGGAATGGACCGGCTGACCTTTACAGAGCTTGCCTCACAAAACAGCGCGTTCGGAGCGTTCATCGACAATGTGAAGCTTTTTGAAGCGGTGGTGATAGAAGATGCGCCCATCGTGATGCGCACCACGGTGATGACGCCGGAAGGGGCAGAGCGCACCATTTCAACGCTGGAAGTCACCCCCACGCAGGACATCAAGATAGAGGCCAAAGACGCAGCCTACACCGAAGGAGATGCACCGCTGACGGTGATGGTTGGCGACCTTGTCTCGGTGAAGGTGACCGATGCGGATGGCTCGGAAGTGCTGGAGAGCATTTCCGTCACGCTCAACGGCCTTCCAGAGGACACTCAGGTGAGCGCAGGTACTTTGGCCCCAGATGGCAGCTTCAGCTGGACCGGCACACAGGTAGAATTTGCGGACCTGAGCCTGACATTGCCCAAGGATTTTTCAACGGCCAACCCCGCCGTAACACTCAGCGGCACGGCCTCTGCAATCTCCAACGAAGGCGCAAGCAGTGTGACGCCGTTCAGCCTGACAGTGGCAGCGGAAGGAGACATTTCCGTTGGGCTGACAGATGCGGTGGAAACCTCTGGCGGCTCCCCTGTTATTGCGCTTAGCGAAACGGACAGTCACCCAGATGCCCTTCTGGTGCATCTGGGTGACTATTTCACCGCGCAAGCGACAGACACTGATGGCTCCGAAAGCCTTGCCACCATCGCCTTTGAGATCTTCGATCTGCCGGAAGGCACGCTGCTTTCCAAGGATGGCGGCGAGACGTTTTCCAGCGCAAACATGCTGGGCAACTCACTGAGCTACCATGGTGCGGCAAGCACACTGGCCAATCTGGTGTTGGCGCTGCCAGCGGATTATTCCAGCACAAACCCGTTGAGCGACATTCAGGGTGTTTTCACCGCGACTACAGATGAAGGCGGCGAGGAAAGCATCAGCTTTGGGGTGACTGTGGCCCATGAGGCGGACATTGAGCTGACCTCTGATGATGTGAGCGGAACGGAAGACGCCTATGGCTCAGGCACCGCGGTAAAGCTGGCTATTTCAGCAGCGATTACGGACCGCGACGCATCTGAAGGTACGGCGGACACGCCGGATACGGTGACCATAACCTTTGATCGCTTGCCGGAAGGCACCACCGCAAACGGCGGCGCGCTGGATGTGGCTGGTCTGACGTGGACCGGCTCCGTGAACGAAGCCAACGCGCTGACCCTGACGTTTCCTGAGCACTTTGCAAGCACACACCACTGGGAGGCGACCGGCGAGAACCTGATCGTCAACGGTTCTTTTGAGGCAGACAGTCTGGATGGACAAGTTTGGAAGGCGTTCAGCGCTGAGCAGAACCTGACGGGCTGGTCGGGTGGCGATATGGAGCTGCAAAAGACCAGCTGGATCGGTACGGCCAGCGACGGCGAGCAATGGCTGGAGCTGGATGCAGAACGGGGTCTGGACAGCATCTCGCAGGAAGTGCAGACCGAAGAAGGCCAAGTCTACCTTCTGAGCTTTGACGTTTCCGCCAAGTTCCTCTGGACCAGCACTTTCGATGTGAGCTGGAACGATACGGTGATTTCCACGGTGGTGCCGGAAGGGCGCGACTGGGTGACAATCACCTTGCAAGTGGAAGGCTCCGGCGGCCTGGATCGGCTGACGTTCTCGGAACTGGACACCCAGAACGATGCCCTAGGGGCGCTGTTGGACAACGTGCGGCTTACCAAGGCAGAGTTGGTTGAAGATGGGCCGATCCGCTACACCACCACGGTAACGACCCCGGAAGGGCAAATGACAGCGGACGCAACGCTGACGGTGGAAGCGACCCAGGACATTTCCGTGGTGACAGAGGACGTGCGGCTTTCGGAGAGCGATGAGGCAATCCGCTTCACGCTTTCGGACCACGCGCGGGTTGCGGTGCTGGACAGCGACCTTTCCGAGAACATTACGCGGGTAGATGTGGAGCTTCACGGCCTGCCCGCAGGTTCGGTGCCCAGCGCCGGAGAGATTTCTGCTGAGGGTGTCTTCACATTCTCAGGGAGCCTGCACGACTATTTGGCCCTTGAGTTCACGCTGCCCAAGGACTTTTCGACGGAAAATCCCGCAACACAAATTACGGGTAGCATCTGGGCCCAGTCCAATGAAGGGTCAAGCGCAATCCAGCCCATCAGCATTTTTGTGAGTGCGGAGGCTGACCTTGCCTTCGACTATACGCAGGCCATGGACACCTCTGGCGAGGATGCGCAAGTGATGCTTGCGGAAACAGACAGTGGCGGCGACGCGGTTTTGGTGACGCTTGCCGATTACTTTTCTGCAGCAGCAACAGATGCGGATGGCTCTGAAGCGCTCACCACGCTGACGCTGAACCTCACCGGTTTACCTAACGGAACGCAGTTCTCCGCCGACGGCGGGGCCACGTTTATGGAAGGTGCGGTTTCGGACGGCGCGGTGAATTACACAGGACCGGCAGCGACCCTTGCGGGTCTGGTATTGGCCCTGCCGCCGATTTCACCGCAAAGCGATGAGCTTTCCGTCTTTGGTGATTTGACCATGCGCACGGATGAGGGCGGCGAGAAAACGCTCGCCTTCAAGATCGGCAATGATCGGATCATGGAGGACGCAACCGGAACAGAAGACGGAGATGGTCAGGGCGTTACCATTGACGTTGGCTTTTCGGCAAGTGCAGTACACCTTGGCCAATTGGGCGCGGACTGGAACGCGGAGGATGCGGTCACCATTACCTTTGACCGCTTGCCGGATGGCACCACCGCCAATGGCGGAACACTGGACCTTGGCGCGCTCACATGGACTGGCACCGTGAACGAGGCCAACGCCCTCGCCCTCACCTTCCCTGAAGACTATTCCACCACCAACCGGGGCGATATCTCCGGTGAGAACCTGATATTCAACGGCTCGTTCGAAACTGTTGATCTGGGCGGCAAGGTGTGGGGCTCCTTCGTGGATGGTGTTGGCGTAGCCGGCTGGAGCGGTGGCCGAATTGAGATCCAGAACACCGGGGTTGGCATCAACGCGACCGACGGCAACCAGTTCATGGAGCTGGATGCGGAACGGGAAGTGGACACGGTCTATCAGGACATTCAAACCGAGGCCGGTGGCACTTATCAGCTCACCTTTGATGTGGCAACGCGGGTGTGGGAATCCAGCGCCTTTGATGTGACGTGGAACGGTGAGACCATTGCCTCTGTGAACCCGCAATGGGGCAAGGGCTGGTCAACAATCAGCTTGCAGGTGGAAGGCACCGGCGGGCTGGACCGGTTGGCGTTTACAGAACATGCGGCGCTGAACAACGCCTTTGGCGCACTGATCGACAACGTGGAGCTTTATCGAACCGGGTTGGTCGAGAGCAAGCCCATCGCCCTTTCGACGGTGATTGAAGGTGCAGAAGGCCAGCTGGCCTTCGAAACATCGCTCTCGATTGAGCCGACCGTTGACATCAACATCGAGACCCGTGATTTCCACCTGACGGAAACGGACAGCGCGATCACCGTGAACCTTGCCGACAACATCGCCGTGATTGCAACGGACGCGGACGGCTCGGAACTGATCGAGAGCATCACGCTTGTGATGGAAGGCCTGCCATCTGGTGCGGCGGTAAACATTGGCGAGATCGATGGCAGCGGCACTTTCCGCTTTACAGGTTCGCCAAGCGCGTTCGACACCATCGTGCTGACGCTCCCGGCTGACTATGCCACACAGTCTGACAAGGGGCCGCTGGTGGGTGAAGTCACCGCGACTTCCAACGAGGGCATCAGCACCGCAACACCGTTCAAGCTGCGCATTGACGTGGAAGGCGATGTTTCTCTTGGGTATGCGCAGGCGATGGAGACCTCAGGCGAGGTGGCGACCATTGCCCTTACAGAGACGGATCGCACCGGCTCGGGCCTTGAAATCAAGCTCGACGATTACTTCGACGGAGCGGCGACGGATCTTGATGGCTCGGAGAGCATTGAAACGATTACGCTGGAGATAACAGGGCTGCCGCAGAGCACCCAGATCTCCACCAATGGAGGCCAGTCCTTCGAGGCTGCGCCACTGACGGATGGCAAGCTCACCTACCTTGGCAACCACGCGTCCTTGAGCGAAGTGATCGTGAAGCTACCTGCAGACTATTCTACCACCAACCCGGGTAGCGTGATCGACGGCCAACTGACTATCACCACTGACGAAAACGGCATCGCCTCACTGCCGTTTGCTGTCACCGTGGCGCATGAGGTGGATATTGACCTTTCAGCTCGAAACGTGACGGCATACGAGGATGCAAGTGGTGAAGGTGTTCTGGTTGACCTGAAGATTTCGGCCAACATTACTGACCGTGACGGCTCGGAAGGGACGAACACCACTCCGGACACGGTAACCATCACTTTTAATGGCCTGCCGGAAGGCACCACTGCCGACAGAGGTACACTGGACATCGACACGGGCATCTGGACCGGCAGCACGAAGCAGGCAAGTGACTTGCGTTTGAGGTTCCCGAAGGACCACAGCACGACAAGTGCGCCTGAGGGCCAGCCAGAGACACCCGTCACCTATGAGGTGACGGTGATGACCAGCGAGGGCACCAAAACTGCCAGCGGCCGTGTGACCATCCGCGCGCGCGAGGACATATCCTTGACGGCGCAGGATGAAACGGTGAGCGAAGATACCTTTAGCGCCATCCCTTTGAACCTCTCCGTCTCCGTTTCGGACAGCGATGGGTCTGAGGTACTGAACGAACCCGTCAGCATCCAGTTTTCCGGCTTGCCGCAAGGGGCCACGTTCAATGGCGGCAGCTACGACGCACAGACAGGCCTGTGGCAAGGAACGGAAGCTGAACTGGAAGCTCTGGTGCTCTCTGGTGTACCACAGCATTTTTCCGGAAAGGTCACCGGCACCTTGTCCGCCAACACCAACGAGGGCAGCGACACCACTGCCTTTACCGTGCGCGTGTTGCCGGTTGCCGAGCCAGAAATCGCGCTATCGGTTGTGGCGCACAGCTCCAGCGGCGATACCCAGATCGTAAAGGAAGGTGCTCCGTTTACGGTGCATATTGAAGCAAAGACCGCCGATACGGATGGTTCAGAAAGCCTCACAACCATCGTGCTGCAAAATGTGCCCGATGGCTGGCCGACCCTTTCCGGCGCAAATGCTGTTGACCTTTCGACCTTCACCACAGGCGCCGACGACATTCAGTCCGCAAGCTACAATGGGGCGACAGGTGCCCTGACCATTACCCTGAAGGCGGGCGTTACCAACTGGGTCGGTGATCTGATCCTGACGCCAGACAGTGGACAGAGCCTCGACATCGCCTCGCTTACAGGGGGCGAACTGACCGCCACCGTAACCGCGGTGGATGTGGCCAGCGGCCTGCCCTCCTCTACCGCAACTGCCAGTGATGCCGTTGATGTTGACGTGGATGCGGTGGCGGGTGATCCGACGCTTACTGCGCAGGATGAGGTTCATAGTGAAGCATTGGAGGGCGCAGGAAGCTCAAAGTTGCGGATCACCAGCCTCAGCCTGTCGGACACGGATGGCTCTGAGCGCTATGGTCCGCTGATCCTGACCATTGCCACGGGTGAGAGCGGCAGCGATGAGTTGTCGGTTGCAAACGATGTGACCCTGTTCTCCTCCCAGCCTGCTGAGCACGGCACCATTACCCGTGGCCTCGCGGAACAGGGCAAGGCCGTTTATGTGGTAAGCCAGCCGGAGGGCGTGAACAACGCAGACTATGAAGCGTTCGTGAAGAATCTTGGCATCACATACCCTGAGCATCATAGCGGTGTGTTTGAGTTGACCGGTGTGCTTGAAGTCTTTGAGACGGTTCAAGCTGGCGACAACGAATATGACACCTCAGACAACACGGTGACCATCACCTTTGAAACCGAGATCACTGTAAACCCGGTTGCTCAGGCGAACCTGACCGTCACTCTGACCCCATCCGATGAAGGCTTTGACACAACACCCCATGACGACCCGAGCACGCCGGTTTCAGTCAGCGTTGGCGAAGACGTGCCAACCGTTGAAATTTACGAGGACAGTTCGATCAGCTTGGGTCTTGAAGCCTCAACGCCGGACCTTGATGGCTCCGAAGAGCTGACGAGCCTTGTGGTGAACAATCTGCCGAACCTTTGGTTTGCCTATGATGCAGAAGGGACTGTCGACCCAAGCTTGTTTGGTGCAGAAGCCAGCAAGATTTCCAGCGCGGTTTATGATGCGCAGACGGGCCAGCTAACCGTGACGTTCACCCCGGAAACAAAGAGTTTCGAGGGAAGCTTGCTTCTGACCCCGATCGCCCACGATGACCGGGATGTGGATGCAAGTGACAGCTTGCCAGGCCAAGACTCCTCCGGCTTCTTTGGCGACATAACCGTTGATCTGAATGTGACCGATGCGCGGGACATGCAGAATGCAACGGAAGCCACCACAACCGTTTCAGTTGGCGTTGATATTGACGTTGAAGCGGTTAATGACCTTTCCACCCTGCCTGATGCGTTTGTGGTGAGCGAAGCCACAGTGGATGCCGCAGGCGGTTGGGTGGACGTGCCGCTGTTCCCGACCAACCCGGATAGTGAGGGCAGTGAAACCATAGAAACCCTTGGGATCTATGGCATACCCAAGGGCGTGGTGTTGTTTTATCGCACCGAAGACGGTGAGTTGACGCCCGCAAAATTGATGGGTGTGGAGCCGAAGACCGGCATGACCAACTGGGCGCTTGAAAACGGTCAGTGGGAGAGCGCCGTGCTGCGCGGCATTCCGCAGCACTTCTCCGGCGTTTTGACGGCCAATGCCGAAACAGGGGAAGTGGAGCGCAGTGTTGATGGCACGACCACGATCACGGCCCGCGTTTTAACGCGCGAACTCAACGATAATGAAACCGGGCAAACTGATACCGGTGAGCTGGTCATTCGCATTTCGCCCTCTATTGACGGTGGCAACCCGAATGAGACCCATCACCTCTTGGAGGATGTGGCGTATAACCCGTCGATTGACGGCAACCTGATCGACATACGGGATGGCTCGCCGGAAGAGTTGACAGGCGATGTGGTCCTGACACTCGGCGAGGGTCTTCCCAACACAGTTGGACAGGAAGCACGGTTCTTCCTTGGCGACCCGGAAGCGGGTGGCACCGAGATTTTCGCTGATGGCAACGGGCAGTTGACTGTGGACTCTGCCGTGGTTGGCACCCTTCACATCCTGTCTCCCCGTGACAGCAACGAGGACTACACACTGGGCATTCAATATCAGGTGCGCGAAGCGACCGATCCCGATGGCCCGGTGAAGACGGAAACCGGCACCTTGACCATGAAGGTGAGCGGTGTTGCGGATACACCAACGGTGATTGTGCCGGATGCGGCCTATACCGGTACGGACGCGCAAGCCTTCACTCTGGACACCGTGGTGAATGGTGAAGATGGCGCGGCAGTGCGCCTTGGCGGTCTGATGACCGAAATGATGCCCGATGGCATCAACTACGATGGGTCGGAGAACCTTTACTTCATCATTTCCGGTGATGCACTTTCTACCATGGCAACACGCACGGGAAGCATAGCGGCCGCGCCATCCGTTTCCTTTGCGAACGGTTTGGATACGGGTGCTGGCGCCGTGATCGTGTCCGCCGCCGACATTGGCAACCTGAAGTTCATTCCGGTGAACGTGTCTGAGACAACGGATTACCAGTTCACCCTTTCTGCCATTGTGGTGGAGAACGATGAGCGCATTCCAACGGGCACCAATGTGGCAGACGCAGCGGCCTTGCAAGGCGTAGCCATTGCTCAGGCGGACTTTTATGTGCGCGTGGAAGATAAAACCCCGCAAGGTGGAGGCGGCTCACCGCCGGAAATCACCCTTCCCGAGCCGCCGGAGGTAACCATCTCTCCCCTTGTTGGCGTGGAAGATCAGGAAGCCTCCTTTACCATTACGCTGAACAACTATGACGGCGAGTTTGCCAAGATCCCGCAGCAGGGTTCCATTGAGATCACAGGAGTGCCGACGGGATCGGTGCTGCGCGCAGAGCCAGCGGATGCGCTTTCCTATAACCCGGTGACTGGTTCCTATTTCCTGAACCATGCGGTGGCGGATGCGCAGACCACCTACTTCATCACCTTCCCGAAGCACATGTCGAGCGCTGACACACCGGTTGATGGGCTGGACCAGCTCACAGTGACCTCCATGTCCATGGATGTGCGCTACGGGCTGGCAGAAGTGGTGGAACAGGTGACAACCGTTTACGTGGACCCGGTTGCCGATGCGCCGCGTGTGCGGGTTACCAGCCCCGGCGGCGGCGAAGACACCGCCATTCCGGTGTTCATCAATGTGGGTTTGGTGGACCCGGGCGAAACGCTGGCAGACACCATGCTGCTGTCTCTTTCTGCAAGCCAAGGTGTGTTGGCGGATGCGAGCGGCGAAGTGCTTGCGCCCATCTCTCAAGCTGGCGGAACTCTGACCTACGAGATCTCAAGTTCCGTTACCAGCCTGAAGCTGATCCCAACCCAGCATCTTCACGGGGACATCCCGATCAAGGTGACCGTCAGCTCAACGGAGCCCAATGGCTCCAGCGCGAGCACCACAAGCACCGTGACAGTGCCCGTGGAAGCCATTGCGGATGTGGGCCAGATTTCATTTGACCCCGGCCTTGAACAAGGTTCCGACAGCGGCGAAGAGCTGCCGGTTGTGACCGCGCTTGAAGACATGACGGCGCTCCTTGAAAGCGTGATTGAAACGGCAACGCCGGACACGGATGGATCGGAGATTTACACCATCACGCTCTCTGGCCTCCCCGATTTCATGAGCGTGAATGTGGGGGCGGACAATGGACTTGATAGTGAAGGCTTGCGCAGCTTCACAATGTCGCCTGCCGAATATTCCCGACTGGAGATTGGGCTGAAGGACGCCAACGCCCGTCTGGATGGCGTAGTCTTGCCAGAACAGGTGCGGTTGACGCTGGAGGTGAACACTCTGGAGCTTTCCAACGGCGACACCAATGCAGGGACTGCGGACTTCCTGTTCAAGGTGACCCCGGATGCGGATGCGCCGACCCTTGCTGTTGAAGATGCCGCAGGCCTTGAAGACACGGCGGTGGCGCTGAACATTCTGGCCGAGGTGACCGACCCCGCCGAGGTGATCTCGCACTACACCATCTCTGGTGTGCCAGATGGAGCGCAGATCCTTGTTGATGGCGCTGCAGTGGCCACAGGACCGGACACCGCAGAGATTGCGGCTGATGACATTGGTGCGGTGAGCTTCTTGCCGGCCAAAGACAGCGCGGCACCTGTCACGCTGACTGTCGTTGCGGTCTCTTCCGAACCGACCGTTGCCGATCAGAGCGCGGACAATGCAACGGAAAGTTCTGAGGCCCAAACATTGGCCATCACCATCACACCGCAAGCGGATGTGAGCGTTCATGTTGAAGCTCAGGATACCGCCCAAACCGGCGAAGTGCTTCCGGTGACGCTGAACCTCAGCGCAACCATTACAGACATGGTGGGGCCATCCACCGAGACACTGGAGGAGGTGAGCCTCACCTTTGCCAACCTGCCCAAGGGAACGACCTTTAACGCGGGAACGCTCTCACCGGATGGTCGCAGTGTCACCATCGCACGCAGTGCCTATGGCAGCGAGGCCGCGTTTGTGGCAACGCTTGCGGGCCTTGTGGCCATGTTGCCTGCCGACTTCGACGGTGTGCTTTCGGGCACGGCCACGGCGAAGACAACCGAGGGCACGGGTGATGGCACTGCGTTCTCCGTCAATGTGAATGCCCAGCCCGAGGCAACGGCACCTCTGACCCTGAACAAGGAAGGCGCAGCTCAGTTTACCTTGACTGAGGCGGAGCTGCTTACCAACATTGCGGACGCGGATTCCACGCAGCTCTCCGTTCTGGAGGTGGGCACGGAAGATGCGCAGGCGCAAGTGACAACCGGTGCCACACCCGGAACTTGGCTTGTAACCGTGGCCGGTGGTTATGAGGGTTCCCTCACCCTCTCCTACACAGTGAGCGATGGGGAATCGCAGCCTGCGACCTTGCAGACCACTGCCTTGGTAAGCGTTGACAATGAGAACGAGCTGACCCTGACCGCAACTGGAGAAACGGTTGAACTCGCAAGCGGCGAGACGGCCCAACTCATGGGTGATGTGAGCGGCACCACAGGCACCCACGATGTGGCGGTGGGCAGCGATGCAAATGAGGCTGTGGTGTTCACAGATGCCCGCTCCTACGCCGACGTTGAGGGCTTTTTCATGATGGGCGGCCATGACATCGTGGATCTGACCCTTTCCTACAAGGGATACACAGTGGACCTGGGCACAGGCAATGACTTTGCCATTGGCTCGGAAGGCGCTGATCTCTTGATGGGAGGAAGCGGCAATGATCGACTAGACGGTGGGCTTGGCGCGGATACCCTGTTCGGCGGTGAAGGCGCGGACACCTTCGTGATTTCGAGCTTGAGCGCGGCCGACATGATTGCCGACTATTCAGGCGCAGAAGGCGATGTGGTGGACCTGACCGGCTTGTTTGAAGTGGCAACGGACGTGCAGGACTATGTCAACTACAACAGCCTGACCGGCGAGCTGAAGGTGGATGCGGACGGAGCCGAGAACGGCCAGAACTTCCAGCTTGCGGCAACGCTTGACGCCATCCCCACCAACCTGACTGTTCAGGTGGACGATGGCACTGACAGCGGGACGGTGACAATCTAAAGCCCATTTGATGAAAGTGGTGGCTGCCCCTTCCCACTACCGCTTGGGATGGGGCAGCCACCTTCACACGCACCACGGGGCGTTGGGTGCGTTAGCTGTTGGCGTCCTTTTCCAGAGCGGCAACCACATCCGGATGCTCGGCGAGCCAACTATCATGGAGCCACTTTTCCGTGCGACGACGACCTGGGATCGTGATCCAGTAAATGTCGCGCTCAAACACCATCACCTGTTCGTTGGGGCCGACAATCACCCAGAACCAAAGCTTGTCTGAAGTTGTGGCGCGCATCTTGACCTTCATGCCCGTAAGGGTGAGGGTTTTGCGTTCACCGTTTTCCATGACCGTGATGGTTTCATCATGTGGCGCGATCCAGTGCACCTTGTGAGCCTCCAAAAGCTCTGGGGCATGCTCGCGCAGAACTTCCATGGCAACGGCGTGGGCGGTTTCTTGATCCGGCAATTTTGCAGGCTGAGCCATTTCCTTGGTCATGCGCACATAGCCAAGCAGCTTGCCATTGTCCGAAACTACTTGAGAGATGTGTTCTCCGCCGATGCCTGAGTTTTCGCCGTCAATCCGCTCGGCGCGGGTGATGGTGGCTGGCACGCCATCTGCGGTGATGGCGGCTTCGCCAACAGTGCGGAAGTTTTCCGGCAGTTCGCCGTTGAGGAACAAGAGGGCAAGCAGAGTTGCGGTCTTCATATCAACGTTCTCCTGTAGCAGGTTGCAGGGAATGGGCTTTTGCGCGTCTTGAGACGGCTAGCGTCAGGATGAGGGCGGCAATCAAGAGCACGGCGGCGGGAAGCCCGAACAGGGCCGCAGTGCCGATGCCGGACAGGCTGAGTGCCAAGGGAGGGGCGACACTCGCCCCGACGAACAGGCAGAAGGTGTAAACCGACATGGCCAGACCGCGGTTATGATCTGCTGCTGCACCGGCGATTGTGGCAATCAAGCCGGGGACGGCCAGTGCGACACCTGCGGAAATGATGGCGGATGCGGCAATCATTGCCCCAGGAATGACGGCAACGGCCAAACCGAGCGCGGCCACCACCATGCCAACCCGGCCGGTAACGGATGGTGTCCAACGCTTGGACAGATAGGCAGCAAACAAGCTGAGCGCCAAGGGAGGCAGGCCCGCCAGGCGCACTGTCTGCGCGCTGATCCCACCGTCTTGCGCCAACAATACAGTGCCGACCTGGAAGGACACGAACCCGAGCAGAACGGTGAGCGCTGCCAGCCAACTGGTTGAAACCATGGCATTTGCAAACATTTCCGAGAGGTGGCTGTGCGGCTTGCCTGCAGCGCTTGGCTTTGCGCGTTGATCACGTGGGACGACCATGAGGAGCGCTGCGGCCATGATCACATAGAGCGGCGACAGCATGAACATGATTGAGGTGGCGGTCTCAGAGATCCCTGCACCGAAAAACTGCGAGAGCGGCGCTGCAATCAAGAATGCAAAACTCATCAAGGAGATACCAAATGCACGCTTTTCCAGCGGCAAGGCCTCGGCGATCACCGTGAGTGCTACCGGAGGAAAGCTGGCTGCAAGAAATCCTTGCACCACGCGCCCGGTGAGGAACTGAGAGATATCTGCGGACAGGCTGAGCAGGAAGGTGGCCAGCCCCACTGCCACGAGCCCTGCAACCAGAACAACACGCCGACCTACACGGTCTGACAGAGGGCCAAACACCAGAAAGCCGCAGGCATAGGCAAAACCAAAAGCTGTCCCCGCCCAACTTGCAGTTTGTGTTTCGGCCGAAAACTCGGCGGCAATGGCACTGATCATGGGAATGGTGAGATATAGTTGGCCCACCACGATGATGCCGGTCAGCATCAAAAGGGCCATCAGTAAGTTGGAACGGGTCATTTCTATACCTTACGTGAAGTGTAGATTTTAGGTAAAAATGAACACGCGCATTTCCGCGCGTGCCCAGAAGAAATCAGCTTTTTGCAGGCTTGGCCTCTTCGTAGAGGCGCTCCATGTGGCGAATGTTCCGGATCAGATCACTGCGAAAATTGGAGAGCTCGTCAATCTGATCGTCAACCTTCTTCAACTGCGCCTGCAGCATTTCAATGACTCGCTTCTTGCCGTCCAGCATGCCGTCTTCAGACTGGAAGTACAGATCAATAACATCCGCGATTTCCTCAAGAGAGAGCCCGAGACGCTTCAAGGCTGCGATCTTTTCCAAGCGGAGCAGAGCCTCTTCCTCATACATCCGGTGGCTGCCGCCTTCGCGGGTCACCGGAAAGATGAGACCACGGTTCTCGTAGTAGTGAACCGTTCTGTGGCTTACACCTGCCCGCTTGGCGAGTTCGCCGATTTTCATGAGCTGAGTCGACATGCCTTCCCTTTCTAACGTAAGATGAAGATATGACTCCTCAGCTCGCTGTCAATAGGACCAATCAGATTTAGTGGTCAAAGGTCCGTATCGCTGCCCTGAAGCGGTTGGTTCAGATAGGTCAAACTCATCAAGGAAACGATGACCAACGTCAGATGAACGCCTTGAATGGCCCCCTGCTTCATCCAGTAGCCGAACCAGAGCCCACCGCACAAGAACACAAGCCACAGACCGAGGAACATGGAGAGCGCCAAGTTGACAGCGCGCAGGCAAGCTTCATCCCGCCCACCCTTCATGAACGCCCCGATCATGTTGACAGCGGCCCACCACAACGCGGCGGCCGTGAGGACCTGCCAACAGATCACAATCCAGAGAACCGCCTGAGCAGGAACGCCGTTCCATGCTCGCCATTCCAACCCATTCCCGAAAATGGGATCCTCAATGAGCAAACGCATGGACAGCATGTTGTCAAGGTGAATGAGGTTGGTCCCTGTGTCCGTTATGTTATTCAAGACAGCGACGGTCATCCACGCGGCAAGGCCCGTAAGAAGAACGGCACGTGGCAGCAGTTGAGAACGCGTCCCAAACATCAAGCAACCTCCTTTGCAGGCCAATCGTTATCGATGAGTGTCCAATTGTGCTGACGGGCCAAGCGCTCGGACTCGGCGTTGCCGGTCAGCATCGCCCCGCTCCCAAGTAGTGAGATGAAGTCAGCATCCGATGGATGGTCGCCAACGCCGAAGCACAGCGCAGGATCCATGGCCCGCGCCGCCAGAAACTCGGTCACCGCTTCTTTTTTGCCATGACCGATCATGCAACGCCCTGCGATTTCACCGGTGTAATGCCCCGTTTCAGACACAACGAGTTGCGTCGCCAAAACATGCTTTACCTCAAGGTGCTCAGCAAGCGCCTCCAGGAAATCACAGGCCGAGCCGGACACGAAGACGGGTTCAACCCCCTTGTGCCGCAAGGCCTCCAATTGCGCGATCGTGTTTCGAATGAAGAAACGCCGGTATCCGTCTTCTGCAATGCGGTCGTAGATATAGGCGCGCGCTGCAGCTGCAACTTCATTTCTGGGCAGCCCGGCAAGTCCCTTGTAAAAATGACGATTTACTTCCGCCCGCTCACGACCCAGCGACCGAAGTTGATGCAGCTGCTCGATCAAACCGCTTGCATCAAGGTCTTTAAACCTTTCTCCAAGAACATGGAGAATGGTGAACATGGTTTTTTCAACGACAATGGTTTCGTCAACATCGAAGAAAGCATAGCCCGCAGGCTGAGCTTCAGAATTCACTGGTGGTGCCGAAGTCATCCTGCTTTCCTCTGAGTCAAGCCTTCTTCAACAATGGTGAGCTCAGTGTCTTCAGCCCGGCGCATGACAGATTCAACCGCCTTGCAGGCCAACTTTTCTTCCTTCGGCTTCAAGGATGCGGCTTCGAAAATAGTGTACTCAACATAGGTGCTCGCAACGCGGCCCTGCTCTTGAAACAGCTCGATGTGCGCGGAGAAGCTGGTCCGATCGCTGCGCGGCTGCTCGATGTTCGTCACCGACTGGCGGATGACGGTTGGGATCGGGAAGGCGAACTGTTCAAAGCGCGTATCCAGACGATTGAAGACCACATAGCCCCCTTTTGGAACGCCCAGATGAGAATACTGAGTTTCGCCAACGGCGATGAACATCTGACGTGTAGCTTCAATCAGCAGCATGCCTTGCAGATGCAAGCCTGTCAGGTGGTCGGACATGATCTCGTTGCGATCATCCATGAGCATGTCTGCTTCAAAGACGTTTTCCTCTACCTTACGCGGCATGGAGATCAACTCGTTGGCCGGGTCATGTTTGTGGCATACAGAACGCCCAGCCCGCAGGCCATCCTCTTCAAACACATGAACGTCTACACCGGTCGCTTGGCCCAACACCCGAATTACACGGGCATCTTCGTCGCGAACACCCTGACCAACAACAAATCCACCCTCAACACTCTTCTGAGCGAGACGCTCAATGGCGGCCTGTGCGGTGATGGCACCGGTCGCTTCCGCGAAATCTGTCAAACGATTTCCTACAACTAACTGCATGTCATTCTCCTTAGGTTGGGAGGTGGAAAATACAACCATACGTTAGGTGTAGATTATGACAGTTCATTATAGGTGTATTTACTACTTTAGATATACATGGCGACGGCATCGGTAGACAGGACTGACGCTGCGCCACCAACAGCATACCAAATACCTTAAAATTTGAGGGATTGCGCGGGTTTATGGCAAGAGGGCCAACGCGACAGGGCAGCGGCCTCGCAGCACACATCTGCAGCGCTTCTTACCCAAAAGAATGAGTGCCTTAAGGACAAAACCATCCAGAATGTGGAAATCACACACACGAGAAGGATGACAAACAGACAATCCCGCAATGCCTCATGTCATGAGGCGCGGGAAACATGTAAATTTTCAAGGGAAAAGAGTGGTGCCCGGAGGCGGATTCGAACCACCGACACGCGGATTTTCAATCCGCTGCTCTACCAACTGAGCTATCCGGGCTTTTGCTGGCCGGCTAATGTCCGTGCCGCGAAAGTGAGCGTTTTATAGAAAGGGATTTCGGTTCTGTCCAGCACCTCTTGTCAGTTTTTCAACATTAAAGCTGAAGACGCGCTTTTTCCACACGTCTTGATGGTGGCAAACAACCGGTTGCCGCTGCGTTTTTTTATTTACATCGATTTCACAGGAGGTTAGTTTGCGCCTTGTGCAGTCGTTAGAGTGCACCGGCAGCGGCACATCCCTCCCCTTTTTAGCTGATTTGATCAGCAACCCTTCCCCATACCCAATTTTTGAGAGGCGACCTTATGCAGGTTTCCAACGTATTCCGTCGTGACGGATTTGAGTTCTCCGTTAAATCTGAAGGCACAGGCCCAAACCTTCTCGTGATTGGCAGCAGTGCTTATTATGACCGTGTGTTCTCAAGGTCTTTGCGCTCGACCTTCCGCCTGCACCTTGTCGACCACCGAGGCTTCGCGCCCTCCAGCCGCCCGGTGACACTGGAAGACGCCGCGCTTGAGGTGATCAGCGCGGACATTGACTGGCTGCGGGCAGAACTTGGGCTGGAACACACCTTTGTTCTTGGCCACTCCGGTCACGGCTATATGGCACTTGACTACGCCCGTCGGTATCCCGGCCCTGTGCAAGGGCTCGTTCTGGCTGGTCTTTCTCCAGACCTTGGCCCGTCTCATCAGGCAGAAGCCGAAACCAGATTTGCCGCAGAAGCAAGTGAAGAGCGCAAAGCCCAGTTCGGCAAGGACATTGCGCAGCTTGGTGCCATGATCGAGAGCGACCCGGCGCGCAAGTTTGCTCACATTTGCTGTGCTTTGCAGGCGCGCCGATGGGCTGACCCCACTTTTGATGAGAGCTGGCTGTGGGAGGGCTTGACCATGCACACCCCGCTTTTTGATGCGCTCTGGGGCGATGTCTTCGCCAATTTCGACATGGCTGACGCTGCGGGGCAGATCACATTCCCGGTTCTGCTGGTGATGGGCAAGAAGGACTTCAGCGTGGCACCCACGCGGTGCTGGGAACCCGTGTCAGACCGCTTTGCCGACCTGACCATCAAGGAACTGGCTGAAAGCGGCCACACGCCCATGCTGGAACAGCCAGCGGAGTTTGATCAGCTGCTTGCAGACTGGGCCCGTTCCACCAGCACTTGAAGCTACTTGAGATAGTCGTGCAAGACACGGCCATAGGGCAAGGTGAGGTCTGTAATGAAGTGCAGACCTCCCACCACCTTTTTCACCGGCAAGCTGGCGAGCGGCGCGTTGGCATGGTGAAAGAGCTGCAAACCGGCAGGGCCAGACCATGCGCCCTTCACCGTGATGTCGGCAACCTCATAGGCCACGAGCTGAGCAATGGCGAGCGAGCCATCAACATCCGGGATGATCTTCAGGTTTACCTGGGTTTTCTGCAGCTTCTTCAAGATCGCATCCGGGTGGCATTTGGTGCCATGCTCCACATCATAAAGCAGGTGCTGATACTTGTAGCCCATGGTGCCAATGGCGATGGTGGTGCCATCAAACTCCAAATGACCGGTCAGCGTTGCCCCTTCGACGAACAATCTGGGATAACCAAGTTTTTTCGGGAAACCCCAAATCTCGCGCCCGCCGTAAATGGGCGGTGAGCAGTCCAAGAACATCTGGTGAGTGAAGTTGACGAGATGATCGCCAAACTTGGCCGGAATAACCAACCCCGCCTCGGTGTAGTTACCAAACCCGGCGGAATCCGGCATACGGATGGTTTCGAACATCACCGTATTGGAGCCATCCGGCTCCAGCGGCTCTGGCAACGCCTCGCGAATGGCATCCGGATCGCTCTCGTAGATGATGGTCAGGAACTCGCGATTGATAAAGCGGTACGGCCCCTTGGGATAGGCGGGAGCCGCAATGGGCATGGAGGCTTGTTTCAGAATGTCTTCAGCGTTCATGAGCGCGCCCTCTTGCAATGTGGCCGGGGTTATGGCGCGCACACCTTACACGGCGGCCAGAAGAACCGGCTCCCTGCAATTTGGGAGCATCTTGAGGTTAGGTTGCTCAATCCTGAATGAGGCGGGAGAACCGGCAAGCGCGATGACGCCTCGCGCTCCGCTGGTCTGCCTACAAAAAAGGCGAGCCTGAGCCCGCCTTTTCTGGTTCATTTGAACATGCTTACTTCACCTGGGTGATGCGGCCGTCAGTGAAGGGCTTGTAGTCGCCGTTTGCTGCCAGATAATCAGCAACAACGATTTCAAGACCTGGACCGTAGTCGTAGGCGTTCAGGCCATGCTCCGCGAAGACCTTGTAGCCATCACCGCCACCACGCATGTAGTTGTTGGTTGCAACGCCGTAGACCTTGTCCATGTCGAGCGCAGAACCGTCCGCCATCTCGATGGAGACAATGCGCTCACCAGCCGGCTTGGATGGATCGAAGCTGTACTTGATGCCAGCAACCTGCGGGAAGCGACCTGCGCCCTCTTCCAGTTTGGAGACGCCGTTTTCCAGCGCATCCTTGATGTAGGATCCTTTGAGCTGGAAGGTTGCCAGTGTGTTCTGGAACGGCAGAACGGTGAGAACTTCGCCCATGGTGACTTCGCCAGCGTCGATGGAGGCGCGCAGACCGCCACCGTTCTGAATGACGATTTCAACGCCCTGATCCTTCACACGGTCAAGGATCGCGTCGGCCACAAGGTTGCCCATTGAACATTCGCCGGCGCGGCAGGAACCACGGTCGCCATCGATGAGTTCGGCGGTAGAACCGATGACCTTGGACTTCAGCTCTTCAATTGGCGCTGCCAGCTCTTCAACGCGGGCCTGGAAGGTTTCATCCGGAGCAACAGAAGCATCGAGAAGGATTGGCTCACCTTCTGCCTTGATGACATTGCCTTCATCATCCCAAGTTACTTCGATTTCGCCAAGGAACTTGCCGTAGGCATATGCCTGAACGATTGGCACTTCAACGCCTTCCGGGTTCTTTACGAGAACCGGATATGGGCCTTCTGCACGTTCCTGCGTGTTGGACAGAAGCGTGTGAGAGTGGCCACCCACGATGATGTCGATGCCCGGAACAGCCGCCGCAATCTGCTTGTCGCGGGTCAGGCCTTCGTGGGTGAGCGCGATGATCTTGTTAACGCCAGCAGCTTCAAGCGCTTCAACGGCACCCTTCAGATAGTCTTCCGCCATGATGAAGCGTACGCCTTCACCCGGAGAAGAGGTCTCGCTGGTGTCTTCAGCCAGAGCAGAAACAATGCCGATTTTCTCACCACCCTTTTCAAGGATCAGGATGCCTGGCACCTTGCCCTTGAGAAGTGGCTCGTTATTGACGTCAATGTTGCCCGACAGGACCGGGAAGTTTGCCGCATCGATGAACTTGGCCAGTGCTGCAGGACCATCGTCAAACTCGTGGTTGCCCACTGCCATGGCATCAATGCTGAGGCCGTTCATGAACTCAACGGCTGCCTCACCCTTGTAGGTAGTGTAGAACAGTGAGCCTTGGAACTGGTCACCAGCGTCGAGCGTAACGAAGTTCTTGCCTTCGCCCTCAAGCGCGGTGCGGCGTTGATCAAGCATTGTCTTGATGCGCGCGATGCCACCGAAGCACTTGCCTTCGGCTTCGTCTTCAGCGCCGCAGG
The DNA here is from genome assembly GCF_033843645.1 of Nesiotobacter zosterae. NCBI lineage: Bacteria > Pseudomonadati > Pseudomonadota > Alphaproteobacteria > Hyphomicrobiales > Stappiaceae > Nesiotobacter > Nesiotobacter zosterae. The sequence goes on from NZ_JAWXVZ010000019.1 coordinate 23,526, forward strand.
TTGAATCGTACTTATTGATCGATTCAATGCGCGAATGAAGATCGTTGAGGTGCAGGATGGACAGAGAATAATCTGCCAGCGCTGTGCCGGTCAGCCCAACCGTCAGTGCAAGAGCAGGTACGCCGCCCAAAAGAACTTTCTTAAGATTACGCATAAAAAACCCCCATCTACTTTACGGCCACGCAGGGTTTTGCGCCGAGGCAGTGCGTGGCTCTTAAAGATGCGGGGGTATCTTGTTGAAAGTTGATGAAGGGAACAAGACACGGTTACGTTGCAAAGCGCCTTGTCACCGCTTAAATCCGGTTAACCGACACACCAAAACGCATCCAGTGCGCATAGTGAGCGCGACTAGTGACGCAACTGAGGTGGTATATCCGATTCCAACTCATCAAGATCTGGCTCCTGCTCCACCGCGGGAATCGAATAACGATCCGACAACCATCGATTGAGATCCACCTTTTGGCATCGGGCCGAACAAAACGGCGCGAACTCTTCTTGAGCAGCCTTCTCACAGATGGGGCATTCTTTGGAAGTGTGTTTCGTTGCCATAACCCTCTCCTCAGATTGGCTCATTTGCTTCCGGTAGACAGGTTGTTTAACCTCTCAGCGAGTAAAGAGATAGGTCAAGCCGTCACGGTGCCCACAGAACGAAAGCTTCAGTGGGACAAACATGAAGACAAGTGCGGGACGACGCGGTTTTGAGGGGCCAGTACCGCGTAGGAGTTGGGAGTTGCCTATGACCTCTGAGATTTCCTGGATACTGACCAGTCGCGTAACCACGACCGACCCTTCAGCCTTTGAAGGGCTGATGCAAGAAATGTGTGGTGCCTACAAGGAGAACCTGCCCGGCACACTCGCCATGATTTGGTACCTGTCGGAAGATAGCCAAACATGCCAACTGTTTGTTACCGTCGATCGCAATGAGACCGCCCTCATTTACCACGAGCGCTTTCTGACCCACTTCAAAGCTCGGTTCGAGGCTTTGATGATCCCTGAAGCCATGGTGGTTTATGGGGACGCGTCAACAGACTTGAAAGCCATGCTTTCAAGCTATGACGCAACCTATGTCAAAACGGTGGGTGGTTTTGTGCGTTAAGCTGGAACGCCTGCCTGCGCCCACGTGGCCTGCGTATCATAGCCGTTGCCTTGCAGCAGGCTTGCCGTCTCATAAAGAGGCAAGCCAACGACGGATGAATAGGACCCGATGATGCGGGCCACAAAGCCACCGGCATAGCCCTGAATGGCATAGCCACCTGCCTTGCCCCGCCATTCGCCGGAGGCCAGGTAGTTTGCCATGTCCTGCTTGGACAGCCGCCGAAAACGCACGCGCGTTTCAACAAGCTTAGTGCGGTTCTTGCCCGCCGGGGTGTTGACGCACAACCCAGTGTAGACCCGGTGCACGCGGCCGGACAAAAGCGCCAGACAGGCAGATGCCTGTTCGGTGCTTTCCGGTTTTGGAAGAATGCGGCGCCCCACTGCCACGACAGTGTCTGAGCCGAGGATCAGAGAGTTTTTCTTTGCCTCGTCCCGCTCCACCATGATGCGGGCCGCAGTTGCCTTTTCACGGGCCAGACGCAACGCCAGAGCTCGGGGGCTCTCGCCCCGCTCCGGTGTCTCGTCAATATCGGCTGGAAGCAGGAAGTCCGGTTCAATGCCGATCTGTTGCAACAGCGCCAGACGACGGGGAGACCCGGATGCCAGAACGAGCGTTGGTTTGTCGCTCATGAATGCTCCTCAAAACCGATGGGTATGGGTATGACCATGGGCCATACGCAAACTACTACTTGTAACGATATGTGATTCGACCCTTGGTCAGGTCGTATGGTGTCATTTCTACGAGCACCTTGTCGCCCGCCAGAACACGGATGCGGTTCTTGCGCATACGCCCTGCTGTGTGAGCAATGATCTCGTGATCGTTTTCAAGCTTTACGCGGAAAGTCGCATTTGGAAGGAGTTCGGTCACAACGCCCGGAAACTCCAAGACTTCTTCTTTCGCCATTAGGATTCCTGATAGTTCTCTCGTAGTTGCGCGGAACCTAACGGATTAGTCACCGAAAGGGAACCGCAAACTCTGAATTGTTAGAGGTGGATTGCCGCAGTTTTACCCGGATTTCGCGGCGTTGTCACAGGTTGTTTTTACCAATATCCGCCGGAAGGCCTATTAATCCGCCTCAGCTTTCAAACTGCCGTAGGGCTAGCCTGACGGAGCAGGTTGCCAACCCAGCCTTTTCTTCAGCCTTAGTTGCAACGCATCGCGCACTTCACGATAGGCGTTCATGATCTGCTCGCGGCTGCCGGTGACGATTGTCGGGTCGATTGTTGGCCAGTATTCGACCTCGACCGCCTGTGTGCGATGGGTGTCGAGCGCCATATGGTGAGCTTCTGGTGCGAGCGTGATGATGAGATCGAACCCCTCCTCCGCCAAGTCCTCGAAGGTCTTGGGTTCGTGAAAGCTCATATCAATGCCCGCTTCGTCCATGACCGCATCCACGAACGGGTCTCGCTCTCCGGCAAAGACACCACAGGAGCGGACATAAACCTGTTTGGGAAACAGCATTTTGGTGAGCGCCTCAGCCATGGGCGAACGCACCGCATTCATACGGCATATGAAAAGGACCGCACTGGGCCGGATCTGCAACTCATGCTCCATGTGCTACCCCTTTGGATGCAGGGAGCACAACAGAGTGAAGAGGCGCCGGGAGGTCTGATGGTCAACATCAATTTTCCCGTCCAGCCGTTCCTTCAAAATGCCCGCACCTTCGTTATGGACACCACGTCGGCCCATATCTATGGCTTCAATTTGGCTTGGTGACGCCGATCTGATCGCCTCATAATAGCTTTCGCAAATCATGAAGTAGTCGCGAACGATCTTCTTGAACGGCGTCAACGACAAGATGTGCGTCGTCAGCTCCTGCCCGTCCTCTGTTCGCACAATGAGGACGAGGCGGCGCTTTATCATGGCCAAATCCAAGCGATATGGCCCTTCTGGAGCCCCAATTGGCGAAAAGAAGTTCTCCTCGACAAGGTCGAAGATGGCTATTTTCCGCTCCCGCTCCACGTCTTTGCTGGCGCGCTGGATGGAATCGGGGTCCAGCACGACCTCGATGAGGCGCTGTGTCATCTGTTGACCGCCTCCATCGACCGTTGGCACCTGCTCTTCCATCAGTGTCTTACTCCAGTCAGGCAGGGCGAACTCTGCCTATCGATTCAATCTAATTGCCACTGAGCGAGCGTGAGCGCCCAGTCCTTCAGCTTCAGCAAGCTTGACAGCCGCCGGACCAATCTGAGCCAGATTATCCGGATTGCAACGAAGAATGGAACTCCGCTTGACAAATTCTAGCACGGATAGGCCCGAGGAAAACTTGGCCGAACGTGCGGTTGGCAGCACGTGGTTTGAGCCCCCCACATAGTCGCCAATGGCTTCAGGTGTATACCGGCCCAAGAATACAGCGCCAGCGTTACGCATCAATGGCAGCAGTGCGTCTGGGTCTTCAACCGAAAGCTCAAGGTGCTCCGGTGCGAACCGGTTTGAAAGCTCCATTGCCTTTTCAAGGTTTTCAACGCAGATGATTGCGCCAAAGTCTTTCCAGCTCTGACCGGCAACTTCTGCGCGCGGCAATGTCTCAAGCTGCTTTTCAACGGCAATCGCCACCTCATCAGCCAAGGTTTCACTGTCGGTGATGAGGATTGATTGAGCAACCGGATCATGCTCTGCCTGAGACAAGAGGTCCACCGCCACCCAATCCGGGTTGCAGTCCTTGTCAGCCACCACGAGGATTTCAGAGGGCCCGGCAATCATGTCGATACCGACGCGGCCGAACACCCGGCGCTTTGCAGCGGAAACAAAGGCATTCCCCGGACCAACAATCTTGTTCACCGGAGCAATTGTTTCGGTGCCATAGGCCAGCGCGCCCACGGCCTGCGCGCCGCCGATCCTGTAGATCTCCGTGACCCCAGCGAGCTTTGCAGCGGCCAGAACCAGCGGGTTCAGAACGCCGTCAGGGCTTGGTACCACCATGACGATGCGCTCTACGCCTGCAACCTTTGCCGGCACCACATTCATGAGAACTGAAGAAGGATAGCTGGCAAGTCCGCCAGGCACATATACACCCACGGCCTCCACCGGCGTCCAGATGCTGCCCAGTTCTACGCCAATCGGGTCGATGTAGCTTGAGCTTTCCGGAAGCTGTTTTTCGTGATGCGAGCGGATGCGGTCGCAAGCAAGTTTCAGTGCATCAAAGGTTTCCTCGGGAACCTTGGCCACTGCTGCTTCAATTTCATCCGCTGTCACAACCAGCTCAGACATGCCTTTTGCAGGCAAGCGATCAAACTTGGCCGTGTACTCGAGCACGGCTGCATCACCACGCTCTTCAACATCCCGCAGGATATCGCGGACGATATGATCAACATCCTCAGAAATTTCGCGCTTGCTCATGAGCAGGCGGTTGATCTCTTCTTCGAAATTCAGCGATGCTGAGGAGAGTTTAACGGCCACGATCTTATTCCCTAACTTCAGTTCCTGGCAGTGGCGCGGCTCAGTCCAGCTCGTGATGAGGGCGATTTTCAGTGCCCCAAGCTGCACCCAAGTCGGTCAACTGCGCTTCAATGCATTCCACCTTCGCTGCCATGACCGCACCGCCGGAGAACTCGAGAGTGAGACGCCCGGCCGGATCTTCATCCGGGTCAAATGTGATGGCAAGCAACGACAGAATGCCGTCCTTATTCTCTTGCTTTATATTGCGAACCTGCAGAGCTTCAACACGTGATAGTGCAAGAACGGATCTGCGGCGCTCATTTTTCTGTTGTTTTGCCGTGTCAGCATCCCAAGCGAAGCGGTTCATGGCAACGATAAGCCGCTTTTCTTTTGGCAGGTACTGAATGTCACCAACCTTCAGGACACTATCCTGGCACATCGCGGAAATTACAGTCAGGTCTTCACTGTCAAGCGCGAGAAGCTTCATTATCATACCCCGAGTCATGTGAAAGACGGCGATTCCGGAACTCCGATATCGCCGCCTCGCGTTCTACATGTACAGGTAACGTCAGAGCCCCCTGAAAACAATCGGGTGACTCTGTATTTTATGAATTAGCCGGAAACACGCTCGATCTGAGCACCACAGCGGGACAGTTTGTCCTCAAGACGCTCAAAACCGCGATCAAGGTGATAGACGCGGTTCACGGTTGTTTCGCCTTCAGCTGCAAGGCCCGCGATAACCAAAGAAACGGAAGCACGAAGGTCCGTTGCCATAACTTGAGCGCCGTGAAGCTGTTCCACGCCTTCAACAGTTGCCACCTGCCCGTCCAAATGAATATTGGCACCAAGGCGGGCCAGTTCCTGAACGTGCATGAAGCGGTTTTCGAAGATGGTTTCCGTGATGCGGCTGGTGCCCTTGGCGCGGGTCATGAGAGCCATGAACTGCGCCTGAAGGTCGGTCGGGAAGCCCGGAAACGGATCGGTGCGCATGTCGACGGGCTCAATGCCATCACCGTTTCGGTAAATGCGCAGGCCGTTTTCGACACTGGTGATCTCGGCCCCTGTCTGAACCAGCGTATCCAGAGCGCTTTGCAGAAGCTCTGCACGCGCACCTTCCAGAACCACATCACCGCCGGTCATGGCCACTGCCATGGCGTAGGTACCGGTTTCGATGCGATCCGCTACGACCGGGTGTCGGTAAGCACCGAGCTTTTCGACGCCCTGAATGTGAATGGTGCCTGTACCAGCGCCTTCAATCTTCGCGCCCATGCCGATGAGACAGTTCGCAAGATCTGCCACTTCTGGCTCGCGCGCGGCGTTTTCAATGACGGTCTCGCCCTTGGCCAGGGTTGCCGCCATCATGACTGTGTGGGTAGCCCCCACAGATACCTTTGGGAACACAACGCGGTTGCCAATGAGGCCGCCCGGGGCCTTGGCCACCACATAACCTTGATCAATGTCCATCTGGGCGCCAAGCGCCTTGAGGCCATCTATAAAGAAATCGACTGGGCGGGTGCCAATGGCACAGCCCCCCGGCAGGGAAACGCGCGCTTCGTGCATCCGGGCAAGCAAGGGGCCGATAACCCAGAAGCTGGCACGCATTTTAGAGACGAGCTCATAAGGCGCGGTGGTGTCTACAACATCGCTTGCAGACAAGTGCAAAGTCTGACCCCGCATTGAATCCTGACCGACCCGCTTGCCATCGACAGAATAGTCGACACCGTGGTTGGAGAGGATCTGCGTCAGCTGGGCCACATCGCGCAAGCGCGGAACGTTTTCCAGAGTCAGAGTTTCATCCGTCAGAAGGGATGCGATCATCAAAGGCAAAGCGGCATTCTTCGCGCCAGAAATTGGGATCACACCATTGAGCCGGTTGCCACCGACGATTTTAATTCTGTCCATTAATCAAATTACCCTAAAAGACCGCCCGAAACTCCGGAGGAGATATTATGGTCCTCTATAAGGATGGATATGGCCTTAACATGACGCCCCATCAGTGACGTGCTCGTCATGTGAACAACATAGCCCCCACCCAGCTATGATGATTTACCGGTTTTTCTAAGCCGGAAAACCGTTAGTTCTCGGAGGAACGCCCTGTCTTTTGAGCCTTCTTCCGTCGTTTCAAATTGTCTCGCAAAGCCGCAGCGAGGCGCTCAGCACGCGCATCCTTTTCGCTTTGCTTTTTCTCCAACCCATCCGGATCGGCGGTTTTTGGCTGTTTTTCCTCGTTCATGACGGTCTCACCTACACTAATGCCCTCTTGATGCCAAGCGTCCTTCAGTAAGCCAACGTATCATTCACCCATGAGATTTCCCCAGCCATGACAAATTCCACAGAATTGGAAATTTTAGCTCTTGCGCCCCCCCGGTCGTTATGGCAAAAGCCTCCTCGTTCCGGGGCGACACGGCCTCGCAACACAGAACAGACTGGAAAAACTCAGTAAGTTCAGTAGAATGGAAGGCTCTGAAGCCTTCAGATTAAGCTGCGGTAGCTCAGTGGTAGAGCACTCCCTTGGTAAGGGAGAGGCCGGGAGTTCAATCCTCCCTCGCAGCACCATTCTCCTTCCCCCTTTATCTCTCTTTGATTTTGGTTAGGTCACTGCGGCGTAAACTGTCGTTGTTTTTGTCACTCATCCTGTCCGCAAGGCTCTATCGCAGCCGGTGGAGAGCAAGAGATGGACAGGCAACCTCACGTCACGCAACAGTCCCGTCATCGTGTTTGTCAGATGTAAGACACTCAGAGAGCAACCTGACCTTGCGCTGTGTTTCAAGTTGAAACAGGTGAATTGTTTTCAAATATACGTCTCTTGCTTGCAACTACTTTGCAATTCGCAAAACGCTACAGTTTAAGCGGGAGATACTACAAATCACACGCCAACAAACACTTTATTTTGCCGCATTCGAATCGATGAAATTAACAAGACATTAACCATGGTAATCCTCGTATTCCACAGTAATTCACGGCTTCAATACACGCAGGAGCAGAGCGCAGCGCGTGGTAACTAACCAAGAGTGAGTCCCTCCCGCTTGGTTAGTGTGACCATTGTTCCACTTCACGGCCTCTCCCGACGATCAGCGCCTTTTGTGAGTTTACAAGAAAAGGGCTGCTTGCCACCCTGAGCTTGCAATCGGGGCAAGCGACAGGAAATCCCCCCGCCCTGTCGAATTTCATGTAGCACCACCACCTGCCAATTTCAGGCATGTGGCCGTCTGCGCTTAGTGAGTAGCGGTCCCAGAATGGGACTTGCTGAGGAGAGTTCGAATGGAACAAGTAACGAGTGAGTACGAATACTCTCAGGACGACGGCTTTTCAGAAGCCGAACTGATGCTGTTGAAGTACCAACTGGAAGAAAATGACTTTGCAGAGCTGATCCGCCTTGCAACCAAGCTGCCCTCTGAAAAGTGGGCAGAGGCGAGAACCCAGCTTTCTGCGCTTTCAGCGAACTGATTTTTTCAGAAAGTATCGCTAATTACGCCGCCATCTCGCCCCCATAAGAGATGGCGGCGCGCTTTCTTAAGTCCCTCTCCCACCTGACGTCAAAGCCAAGCCAATTACGACCCGGCTGAGGGTTGAGGCTTCCAAGCTTTCTTATGGTTGCGTATCGCCCGCGGCGCCGGTCCGAAATAGCCTGCCGTCTTCACAAAATCTCTAGGCTGCAAAATGACCGACATGATGCGCTGATGAAGCGACTTGGCGGAGATCGGTTTGCACAACAGCTCGTGAACACCAAGCTTGCGCGCTTCGATGATGCGGCTGCGCTCGGTATGAGCAGTCACCATGATGATCGGGATATAGGCGAACGGATTATCGGGCGTGCGGATCATGCGAACCATGTCCGGCCCATCAAGAATGGGCATGACCCAATCCAAAATCAGGATGTCCGGGTTCGCGCGCTCCATGGCTTCCAGGCCAGAGGCACCATCTTCTGCTTCGACGATTTTGCGCGCACCAAAGCCCTGCAGCATGGTGCGCAGAATCGTTCTCATGTAGGCACTGTCTTCCACAACCAGAAACGACAGCGATGCCAGATCGATACTCAACGGCCTATTCCTTAGCTTACGCAGGGAGTTTAGCAGCGCTTTTTTAACAAACTCAATCTTGCGGGGAAATGACCCGTGGATGTTCTCCAGAATTTTGCTGGCGCCTTGAGGAATATCAGCTTTTTTATGCCAACGAGGGGCAAATTGTGGTAAGTGCGTAAGGCTAATCCGCATATCCACAGCGCACGGGCTTGCGGCAACTTGTCCTACGACAATTGCGTATGAAAGCACTAATAGTAGTTTAGCAATGCTCTAAAGTACCCGGTATCAGCAAGGAACAGAAAATGAATTACCAGAGTATCTTCGAAGAGGCGATCTCGTCCCTCAAGGAGGAAAAACGATATCGGGTATTCGCGGATCTGGAGCGCATCACGGGCAGACATCCACACGCAATCTGGCGCCGCAATGGCGAGAAACGCGAGATTGTTGTTTGGTGCTCCAACGACTATCTGGCGATGGGCCACCACCCAAAGGTGATCGAGGCCTCTGCCAATGCCATTCACACCATGGGCGCAGGTGCGGGCGGCACCCGCAACATTTCGGGCACAAACAACCCACTCGTTCAGCTTGAAGCAGAACTGGCAGACCTACACGGCAAAGAAAACGCCCTGGTCTTCACCTCTGGCTTTGTCTCAAACGAAGCGGCAATTTCAACGCTGGCCAAGCTGCTGCCTGATTGCCTTATCCTGTCTGATCAACTGAACCATGCTTCCATGATCGCCGGTGTCCGCAATTCCGGTGCTCAGAAGAAGGTTTGGCGCCATAACGATGTGGAACATCTGGAAGATTTGCTGCGCGACGCCGGGAATGAGCGCGCGAAGCTGATCGTCTTTGAATCCGTTTACTCCATGGATGGTGACATCGCGCCGATCGAGAAGATCGCTGATCTGGCCGAAAAGTACAACGCCATGACCTACATTGATGAGGTTCACGCCGTTGGCATGTACGGTCCTCGTGGCGCTGGCATTTGCGAACGCGACGGCGTCATGGAACGCATGGACATCATCGAAGGCACGCTGGCAAAGGCATTTGGCGTGATGGGTGGTTACGTAGCAGGCAGCAACGCTGTTGTGGACGCGATCCGCTCCTACGCACCGGGCTTCATCTTCACCACTGCCCTGCCGCCGAGCCTCGCTGCAGCTGCCACCACATCCATTCGCCATCTGAAGCAGTCTTCCGTAGAGCGCGACGCGCAGCAGCGCCAGACTCAGGTGACAAAGGACAAGTTGAGTGCGGCTGGTCTGCCGGTCATGCATTCCGACACCCACATTGTGCCGATCCTCGTAGCTGATCCTGACCTTTGCAAGAAGGCCTCTGACATGCTGCTCGAAAAGCATGGCATCTACATTCAGCCGATCAACTACCCAACTGTTCCTCGGGGCACTGAGCGCTTGCGCATTACCCCCGGCCCTGCTCACACCGACGAGCTCATCAACAACCTCACTGAGGCTCTGGTTGATGTATGGAACGAACTGGGCATCTCCTTCAAGCAAAGCACCAATGTGGTTGACGAAGAACAGCCAACGGCAATTCTTCATCATGCGGCGGGTGGTTAAGCCCTTTGCATCAAGACAACAAAAAAACCGGCCTTTGCGCCGGTTTTTTTGTGCCTGTAGGGCGGATGTCTTGTTTCCTACTTCGGATCAGATCCCACGGTCGGGGCATGGCCATCAGGCAGATCCCCATCATCCAGAATGCGCCATTTGGCCCCTTCCAGATCATCATACTGACCGTTCTTCATGGACCACATGAAGGCTATGAGGCCAGAGCCAGACCAATGAAGTTCATACCCCAACAATGGCTCCACCTCTGCTTTCGATATCGAGACTGCAGGCGCATCTACCCCTATTGGTTCACGCAACTCCTGAAGACATCACAGGGGGTTGAGTTGGTTCGAAATGCCCGGTATCGCTCTCCTTTCTGAGATTCGGCAGATGGCAATCTTAGAACCAAAACGCAAAGAGAACCTGTACATGAAAAAAGCAGAGAATAGAAAACAAGGACTTCTAGGGCGTCTTCTGAACAGCGCATTCAAGCGAACCAAGTCTTACCAAGAGCTGAAAGAAACTCAGGACTTACTGGGTAGATTACACAGGTCAGTTCTCTACAAGACGTTCTTTTTAGATGGTTTGGAATTCCACCTGCGCGCACCTTTTTCTGACTATATTGAGAGGCAGGTCGCGTGCGGGCAATTTTATGAGATTGAAATACTGCGTGAATTGGATCCGATAATCAACGAATGTAAAACACTCGTTGATGCCGGCGCGAACATTGGCAATCACTCTTTGTATTGGGCGTCAAAACATCCTCAATTGAAAATTTTCTCCTTTGAACCCATCAAGGAAACCTACGACTACTTATTGAAGAACGTCGAAAGCAATGGATTTTCAGGACGCATTGAAGCCATCAATGCAGGTCTTTCTGAAAAGACCTGCGCCGGGGCGGTCGAAAAGTTCCATCCGCACAACGCTGGGGAGCACACGATCATGGCGAGCGAAACGGGCGATTTGCGGCTCGTGCGGCTCGATGACGTGATCACGCCCGATACAAAAGTTGATTTCATAAAGGTGGATGTGGAGGGGCATGAGTATGAAATGCTTCTCGGCGCACGCGAAACCATCAAACGCAGCAAACCGATCATCTTCATCGAAACCTTTGCGAACAATCGACCGAGAGTTCACGACCTTCTTGTCACCTTCGGTCTAAAGCTCCAAAAGGAGTTTCCCGGAAGCAATTTTCTTTACAAGTTTTGATCTCTTGCTGGTCACTGGACAGACCCTGCCTAAAAATGAGAGCAACTACACCTAGGGAAGTTCTTCATCATGCGGCGGGTGGTTAAGCCCTTTGCATCAAGACAACAAAAAAACCGGCCTTTGCGCCGGTTTCAGATTGATGACAAACCCCGTCATATTTTTGGCGGGGTTTTCGTTTTTTAGGTCTGCGGCGCGGCCTAAAACTACCCCTTGCGACTTACGCCGCCGTAGCTTGTGTTTTGGTGTTCATA
>NZ_JAWXVZ010000020.1:0-16259 GCF_033843645.1 Nesiotobacter zosterae
CCATGGAAGGCTCGCCTGAACCAAGCGCGAAGAACTTATCCCCCTCTCCTCCTCTCGCGGCAGAACAGTGAAATTATGCAGAAGACATGAAACACGGCCACTGCCCGCACAAAAGATATCCCCGGCCATCAGCTCAAAAAACCGCGAGTGTGCCGCACGCTAAACACCAGAACCTGCGGGGATAACCCATGCGTTCAATTTGCGCTGCTTTGAACGAAACACGGATTTTAAGCATCAACGCACGCAAACACACAAGCGCTCCTGCAAACTCCGACCCACAAACGCCCTCTCCAAACGAACCGCACATCTGGATCCCGGGTCAAGCCCGGGATGACAACCAATAGATGAAGCGGACGAAGAGCTAAATAGGTATCCGATAAACCACCCCAACACCGTCATGCCGGACAAGGTGAGCGCAGCGAGACGCTGATCCGGTATCCAGTGCAGAGCAACTGCGGAGCGGCGGAACCGAGGCCATTGGCGGGTGGGCAGAAAGGTATTTGGCCCTGAAGGCAACCTCTCTGGTTCATGGTACTACCGCATCGGCAATCGTAAAATCCTAGTAATGTATAGATCCTGCTTCCCCAGATAACGCGATAAAATAAAAGACGCTGCGCTAAACCAAGTTACAGACCAATAAAATGGAATGGAATCAAAACATCAATTGGCTCGAAAGTCACTAGAAGGACTTTGCAAGGACTCATACTAAAGATTCATATCAGGATTTAATTGTTTCATAACAGGACATTTTACATAGGAGCGGCATGAAAAACGACGCTGCGTATACCTAAATTACAGTGGATAAATATTGAACATCCATTTTAAGAAAAATAGAGTCAAAGGAACGATGTAACGTGTGCGTCATACAACTAATTGTGGCGAGTAGTTATTATGATTGTGGCGCAGATTTTTGCAGCCATCTCGATTACACTTGGGATGGCTATTCTCATTTACCTTGGGGTGCGGTGGTATAAGAAACATCCCTTCAGCCTCAGCTTCAAAATCCACCCTGTAAAGGCTCACTACGGATTCCGCAGGGGGTTTGCCAAGTGGACGGCAATTCGTGCCTTAAAGCGACCATTCGCTGGATTGTTTTGGCGATCGAACATCAAGCTGAAAGACAAAAGTGGCCAGCGAAGCCATATCGACTTCTTTGCAGTTGGCCCGCAAGGAATCTTTATCATTGAGGTAAAGTTTTGGAGTGGCTTCATCACAGGCTCCAAGAACGCGCAGAACTGGTATCGCCTCAGCGGAAAAAGCACGCGCCCCCTCGTAAACCCCTTGACGCAGAATGCTGGCCGCATTCGGCTCATTTCTCAATACACCGGCATTCCAGAGGATCGATTCAAGAACATTGTCCTTCTTTATGGCTTCAACAAATGGGGCGGCGGCCAGCTTCCTGACGGCTGCTTTTTCAGCCTTAAGGCGCTTAAGAGACACTTGGTCTCGGCCCTCAGCAAGGACAGCACGCGCTTGTTGACGGATGAAGAAGTCGCGACCGTGGCTCATGCCATGACCAAAGCGACCCAACACGTGCCAACCGCTTCTTTCACCACGCCCCAACAAGCGTAAACGTGAGAAATGTCAGCAAACGCTCAGCCAGCAAGCGTTCTGCCTTCAGACAACCAACGCCCTCACCTGCCGAACCGCACATCTGGATCCCGGGTCAAGCCCGGGATGACAGCCGAGTGATGGGGCGGCGGGAGCGGGCCAACAACAGAGCGAAGCAGAGTAAGCAGAGTAAGCAGAGCTAAAGAGGAAAGCAGTCAACTTCCCACCACCGTCATGCCGGACAAGGCGAGCACAGCGAGACGCCGATCCGGGATCCAGCGCAAAGCAAAAAGCAACTGCGGTGCCGGGAGGCGATCCACCTTCAGCCCCCAACCGACCACCAACCGCACCTGCAGAACCGCACAGCTGGATCCCGGGTCAAGCCCGGGATGACCGGCTAGGGAGTATGGGCCAGGATGACAGCTAGAAATGAAGCGGACGGAGGACCATCGGAATAGTGATGCGGAGCAAGCCACCCCAACACCGTCATGCCGGACAAGGTGAGCGGAGCGAGACGCAGATCCGGTATCCAGCGCAAAACCAACAAGCAACTGCGGTGCCGGGAGGCGATCCACCTTCAACCAACAACCGCCCCCACTCGTCGAACCGCTCAACTGGATCCCGGGTCAAGCCCGGGATGACAGCCGAGGGATGGGGCGGCGGGAGCGGGCCAACAACAGAGCGAGGCAGAGTAAGCAGAGCTAAAGAGGAAAGCGGTCAACTTCCCACCACCGTCATGCCGGAGAAGGCGAGCACAGCGAGACGCCGATCCGGTATCCGGCGCAAAGCAAAAAGCAACTGCGGTGCCGGGAGGCGATCCACCTTCAGCCCCCAACCGACCACCAACCGCACCTGCAGAACCGCACAGCTGGATCCCGGGTCAAGCCCGGGATGACCGGCTAGGGAGTATGGGCCAGGATGACAGCTAGAAATGAAGCGGACGGAGGACCATCGGAATAGTGATGCGGAGCAAGCCACCCCAACACCGTCATGCCGGACAAGGTGAGCGGAGCGAGACGCAGATCCGGTATCCAGCGCAAAACCAACAAGCAACTGCGGTGCCGGGAGGCAATCCACCTTCAGCCAACAACCGCCCGCACCTGCCAAGCCGCTCAACTGGATCCCGGGTCAAGCCCGGGATGACAGCCAATAGATGAAGCAAAGGTGGGAGCAGAGGTCCGGAGGAGCGCCGTGAGGGTGAGGCGCAGGCGGAAGGACCAACATGAGAGTTAGGCGAAGGGAGTAGAGAAAGGCCCCGCCGTGGTGCGTAACCGATGACCAACGAAGGTAGGCCGTAGAGAGCACACAGAATACTGCACTGAATAGAAAATACACATCACAAGGCGCAGAGCGCAGAGCGCATTGTACGGAGTACACAGAGCACAGTGCAGAGCAAGCGGCAAGGAGCACCGGGCAAACAAGAGACAACGGCTTGGTCTTTTCAATCAACAGATTGCAAAAGCCGCGTGACGTTTTCCCGCCGCCGTGAAGCAGGTGGGTGAGATGATGAGGCCAGCTTGCATGGAGCCGTTCGCTGCCCCCTCCCCTATTTGAAGGTGTGTTCCGGCCCCGGGAAGGCTCGGTTTTTCACGTCTTGCGCGTAGGACTTGACCGCGAGGGAGATGGTTTCTTCCAGCTCAGCATAACGCTTGACGAACTTCGGCTTGAAGTCGCTGAACAGGCCCAGCATGTCATCGGTTACCAGTATCTGCCCATCGCACCCATTTGAGGCGCCAATGCCGATGGTGGGAATGGTGACTTTTGCCGTGATTTCCTCAGCCAGTGCTCTGGGCAGCTTTTCAAGCGTGAGCGCAAAGGCCCCCGCCTCACTTGCCGCCATGGCATCGCTTAAAACCTTGGCTGCGCTCTCCCCGCGCCCTTGAACCTTGTAGCCACCAAAACCGTTGACCGCCTGTGGGGTGAGCCCCACGTGCCCCATGACAGGAATGCCTCGTGCCGTCAAAAACGCGATGGTTTCAGCCATGGCTTCACCACCTTCCAGCTTGACCGCCGCGCAACCAGTCTCTGCCATGAGACGAGCGGCATTCTTGAACGCCTGCTCTTTGCTTGCCTCATAGGAGCCAAACGGCATGTCCACCACCAGCACCGCATTGCTGGTGCCCCGGCGCACGGCTTGCCCATGCATGATCATCATTTCCATGGTGACGCCAAGGGTGGAGGGCAACCCATGCACCACCATGCCCACACTGTCGCCGACCAGAATCAGGTCGCAATGCGGGTCCAACAGCCGCGCAATGGGTGTTGTATAGGCCGTGAGGCAGACGATGGGTTCCGCACCTTTTCGGGCCTTGATGTCTGGCGGGGTGATGCCGCCTTTTGTTGAGGTGGCGCTCATGCGGTTGCTCCCTTGCGCTCATGGGCCTCCACAATCGTGTGATCCAGAAGCTTTGCCGGGCCAAACTGCACATACACAAAAATGAAGGTGCGTTGGGGCAAGCTGTTCTGAGCGGGTTCCATGGTTTCGGCATTGCAGATGGCGATCATGTCGATTTTGGCCAGAGGTTCGGCCTCGATCTTTGCCCGCAGCCGCTGTTCCAGCTCATGGGGGCTGAGCGCTTCTGACGCCAGCCACTGTCGCGCTTCCATGAGACTGCGATAGAGGATGGTGGCGGCTTGACGCTCCTGCGGATTGAGGTAGGCATTTCGGGAACTCATGGCGAGGCCGTCTGGCTCGCGCACTGTGGGCACCGACATGATTTCAACGGGCATGGCCAAGTCTGCGACCATTTGCTTGATGACCAGAAGTTGCTGGTAGTCTTTTTCGCCGAAATAGGCCCGGTCTGGCTGAACCATGTTAAACAGCTTGGTGACCACTGTTGCCACGCCGCGAAAGAAAATGGGCCGCAGCTTGCCAATGAGACGGGCCGCCAAAGCCGGCACCTCCACATAGGTTTGCGTGGGTGCGGGGTACATCTCTTCCTGAGGCGGGGCAAACAGCACGTCGGCACCCACCTCGCGCAGCAAGCGGCTGTCGCGCTCCAAGTCCCGAGGGTATTGGGCGAAGTCTTCAGTCGGGCCGAACTGTTCGGCGTTGACAAAAATGGAGACAACCACAACATCGCAGTCTGCCTTGGCGCGGCGCACCAGCTCCAAATGACCATCATGCAAAAATCCCATGGTGGGCACGAATCCGATACGTTTTCCCTCGCGCTTCAAGGGAGCAAGCAGGCTTCGAAGCGCGCTGAGGCGGGCAACTTCCTTCATTGCAATTCCTTTTTCTTGCTAACCTACCCTAGCGTCTTGCGAGACGCTCCGCAAAAAATGCGAGACTGGCGCGAGACCATATTGCAAATGAAAAGCAGTCTCATTAGGAGTTTCGTCGGGTTCTCTAGGCACCGGGCCTTTCTTGCACAAGGCGGCACCCACCAACCCTGCAAGTTACACAACCATGGAACCCCGGATGCCGTGCACACCGACCTGGCGCATTATGTGCGCTTTTCTCACTGTTATCATTGGCGTTTCTGCCGCCCACAGCGCCCCATTGCAATGGGACAGCCGCTTGACCCGCGCCACGCTTGCCAACGGGTTCACCTACATCATTTACCCAAGCGGCAACGACAGTGACCCCTTCAATTTGCGCCTAATTGTGCATGCCGGATCTGTGGATGAAGCTGAGCCGAGTGGCGTTGCGCACATTTTGGAGCACATGGCCTTTCAGCGGACTGAGGCGCACCCAGAGGGCGTGCATGCCTACATTGATAGTCTGGGCTGGAAAACCGGCCTTCAGGTGAACGCGCTCACGCGGAAAACCGAAACGCAATACATGGTGCGCACCCGGCCAAACGATGCGCTGAACCTGGAACAGAGCATCAACTTTCTGGCCGATATTACGCTGGGCCCCAAGCTCCTTTCGGAAGACTGGGACAACGAGCGCAAGGTTATTCTGGAGGAGCTGCGCCTTGACGGAAGCCTTGCAGAGCGGGTGAACCGGCAGCGCAATGCCGTTGTGCTGAATGGTTCACGCCATGTGGGACGCCCGCCCATTGGCACCAGAAAAAGCATTGAAGCCACAACCGTGGAAGACTTGCGCGCCTTTCACGCTGCCTATTATGTGCCCGCCAACATGACGCTCATCGTTTCTGGCAATGTGGCAGTGGAACAAGCGGTAGCAGCCATTGAGAGCAGTTTTGGCGCAGCACCTGGCGGGCCGGCTCCCGACCGGTCTTATGTCAAGTTGCCACTAGAACCGGGGCTTTACATCGGCAAGGTGCAAGACCCTGATGGCACGACATCGCGGGTTGCCTATGGCCTGCGCATGGCGTTGCCACCTCGCAATAGTGAGGTGGGGCTGAAGCGCTATCTTGAGAACTACTTCCTCAAGCGCTTGATGCGCGATGAAGTGTGGCGCGCGCGCCCTCATCTGCCCGATGACATCAAAGCGCTGACGCTGACCAGCAAAGAGAGCACCAATGAGCGGCTCGTGATGGCGATTGCTGCCACGACGGAGAACCATGAGCTTGGCCTTGAATGGGTGCTGCGGGAGTTGGAGCGGCTGAACCAGAACGGCATTTCCGAGGAGGCATTTGAGGCCCTTCGAGAAAAAGCACGCGACATCGCCAGCCGCAATGTGGCCGCCGCAGAAGCGCGAGACTTCAAACAATGGGAAGACCGTATCGCTTCGGCAGTGCTGCAGGAAGGGGTGCTGGAAGACCCAAGTGTGCGCGCCGAGCGGACATTGAAATGGATTGATGCATTGACGCTTGAGGAGCTGAACACCCGAATGCGGGAGATGCTCGCCAGCACGGATGCGTTTCTCTACTATCAGGTGGGTGGGCATCTGGAGCGGGAGCTGCCGTCGAAAGATGACGTGTCCGCGCTGAAACGGAAGTTTTCAGAGGAAGCCCTCGCCCCTTGGCCAGCGCCGGAACCTGCGGCAATCCAAGCCGCAGCAAAAGCGCCGGAGAAAGCCCCTAAGCTCCCTGAGCTAGAGCCGCAAGAAGCGCAAGCAGCGTTTGGGCACAAAAGCTTTGAAGAAACGGGCGTTAAGGAATGGACACTGGCCAATGGTGACCGCGTTGTTTGGCTGAACCGGCCAACCCCTGACGGCAAGCTGTATGTCAAAGCGCTTTCCGTGGCCGGTTTCAAGACGGAAGAACTGCCAAGCTGGTTGTCGCAGGCAGCCTTGCAGCTTTGGGAACAAAGTGGGTTCTCGTTCTGGCCACAGGAGACTTATGACCAGTGGGCGCAGACAGTGCCGGCACGGTGGAGCTGGAAACAGCGTGACACCGAGCTCGACATTGCCGCTGTCATGGCGCCGGACAAGCTCAGTGATTTCCTCAAAACCTATCACCACCGCGTGGTGAATGGCCTGGTACGGGAAGAAGGCCTGACTGCATTGCGTACCTCTGTTGCAGAGGAACGAGCCCGGCAGGCGCGCCAACGTAACCGCCTGAGTGACAAGGTGGCTGCGCTGCGGTTTGGTGCGGGCGATGACAGCTTGCCAAGCGAAGCCGACCTGGCAGCGCTGACAGTTGATGAACTGGAGCGGGCAGCAAGACGGCTTCTTGCCGAGCCGGTGACCCTGTTTTTGGTGGGCGAAGCAGATGCTGCCCAGCTTGAGGCACTCACCACCCGCTATCTTGGCACCCTGCCCCGCACCCTGAGCCTGACACCCGCGCCAAGCCTGCAGATGGACGGCACGCACGAGACCACCTTCAAGGTCTACGACTCGGACCGGGCGAGCGTAACACTGCATGGCTTCACCCCCATGGACTGGGGCCCGGAAGCGGGCTTCAAGCTTTCAACGCTCACGCCCATTGCCCAACTTGCGCTAAAGCGCGAGCTGCGTCACCGCCTCTCCGGCATCTACAGTCTTGAGTTTGAACTGTCGCTGGACAAGGACCAGAACCGCGCAGTCTCGCGGCTTCACTTCGTTTGTGCCTCAGAGCGCGCGCAGGAGCTGGCAGAAGCAGCCAAGGCGACCCTGAGCCGGCTTCACGAAACTGTGGCAGATGCAAACGTGAGGCGCATTCGCGAAGACATCGGCTTTGCGGAGGAAGGCCGGTTGCGTGATGCAAACACATGGCTGCGCCGTCTGGCCCTGAGCTATGCCCGCTACGGTGACCCGCGTTATCTTGAGAGCATGCGGGGACTGGCCGATGAGATGACCACTGAAAGCCTGGAGGCGCTGGCCAAACAGGTGTTTCCGCAGCCCCACAGCGTGCTGGTGATCGGCCTTCCCAAAGAGTGAAGGGCCCGAACCGATTCATGAATGCGGACGAAGGCGCGACAAAGGCAAATGCAACGAGGCAACAAACTCGCCGTTTGCCTTTGAAAACTCCAAGGTGCCGCCGTGTGCGAGCGCTGCTTGCTCAACGATTGCAAGGCCAAGGCCTGTGCCGTCGCCGCTGCGGGCCGCGTTGCCGCGTGCAAACGGGCGAGTAAGCGCCTTGGCTTGCTCGGGTTCCAGCCCGGCACCGCGATCTCCAACCTCCAGAAACAAGGTGGCCCCACCCCTGCGTGCGGACACGCGCACGGGCATGGCACCATAGCGCAGAGCGTTGATCATCAGGTTGCCAAGGGCCCGGATGAGCGCGCCCTGACGGACCGACACAACAAGATCTTCAGTGACTTCAACATCCACCTTGCCAACAAGGTCCACTGCCTTGATGGCGCGGTTCAAAAGGGTGGCCAAGGACACATCGGAGGGTTCTTCCGCCTCAAACCCGCGCGCGTATTCTAGGAACTGAACCAGCATGCTCTCGATACGGTCCACTTGACGTTTGGCGCTCTGGACCAGCTCATCATCGGCGTCATGCAGCATGTCCAGAGACAGACGCAGCTTCGTGAGCGGCGTGCGCAGATCATGGCTGACACCGGCGAGCATTACAGCGCGATCGGCCTCGATAAGCTTCAAACGCTGTGCCATCTGGTTGAATGCCTCTGAAACAGCGGAGATTTCCCGAACGCCCACTTCAGTGAGAGGACTGTGGACTTTCGGATCATCAAACTGGTTCACATGCTCCTCCAATGCCTTCAAAGGGCGCGCCACACGACGCTGCAACGCGATGCCAGCAATCAACGCCGCCACAAATGCAAGAGCCGCAATCAAAAACACATTCCGAACTGGATCAGCCGCTTGAACAGATTGAATGGAAAGCCACAGGGGCCGCTGCGCAACGTTGACCCGCACCCAGAGGCGACCATCACTGCCAGCAACCACGGAAGCTCCATTCTTCAGCTTGTAGCGCTGTTCAAGAGCGTGCTTGAAGTACCGCGACAGCAAGGGTGTGGGTCGTCCTTTAGCTTCTGGCGGTTCAAGCGATGCGACCACGTTCAGGCCCATGTCCTTGCTTAGCCGCTCAATCAACTGATCCCGCTGATCTGGCTCCACCACGTCAAACGTCAGGCTCAAAGCCTTTAATGTATGCCCCGTGAAGTCAGCCGCGCGATCCAGCTGCGGGCGTATGATGAACACGGCAACCGTTACAAGACTGATCAGGATTGCGGCGAAGATCGCCACCACCAGCACGGCAATTGTCTGTTTCAGGAAGGTATCAAGCATCGTCGCGGACCAGAACGTAGCCAATGCCCCAGATGGTTTTGATCAGTTGCGGGTCTTCTGCATTGTCTCCAACGGCCTTGCGCAGGCGCGCCACCTGCACATCAATCGCCCGATCCGTGACTTCTGCATTGCGACCCAGCGCACGCTCAATGAGCTGAGCCCGGCTCAAGGGACGCCCTCTGCTGTGAGCCAGAGCAGAAAGCAAGGCAAACTCTCTGCTTGAGAGCTTCAAGACCCTGCCATCGCGCGACACAGTCATCATGGAAAAGTTGATTTCCAGTGGGCCGATCACCAGTACCTCATCAACCACGGGCACTTGAGCACCCGACTGGGTGCGCCGGAGCACAGCAGACAGACGGGCAACCAGTTCCCGCGGTTCAAAGGGTTTTGGCAGATAATCATCAGCGCCCGTTTCCAGGCCAACGATACGGTCGATGGGGTCGCCACGTGCAGTCAACATTATGATGGGTGTTGTATCGCCGCCCGCGCGTAAACGGCGGCACAAGGTAAGGCCGTCCTCGCCGGGCATCATCAAATCCAGAACAATCGCGTCTGCAGGATTGCGCGCAATCTCCCGATCAAGCGCAGCGCCATCTTCAACAGCGCGGGTCTCAAACCCGTGCTCGGTCAGGAACCGCCTTAGAAGCGCACGCAGCTCGGGATCATCATCTACGACGATTATTCGGTTTGGCTTTTGATTCATGGCCACAAGATACCTCCCGAGAGATGACAGATTGGAGTGCCTGCCCCCACCAAGTTGTTGCAAATTGTGACAGACAGACACGCCTGAAACCAACCGTCACACCTTCCCTTTTTGCCGCAACACTCATGAAACGCGGATCACGCAGAAAGATCGCACGAAAGGCATATTTGCTTTTGCAACTTCATTAGAAGGACATGACCCAAATGTTGATTGATTATTCCGCAGAACCTTCGTTGATTTCTACCCTCAAACGCCCCGCCCTGTCTCTGGCCCTGTCTCTGGCTCTGGCCTTGACGCTCATTACCTTCTCCCAAGGTGTTTCTGCTTCTACCGAGCAAACGGCGACCAATTTCATGCAGGCCGATGCAAATGGAGATGGCGCTCTGACGCGCGGCGAGTTCAAAACCTTCATCGATCTCAATGCCTCCTTCAACATCGGCCGGGCCAAGATGGTGCGCGATCGCGGTCTGTATGACCGTGCGTTCGGCAGACTGGATGCAAACGGGGATGGTCTCGTCTCATCTGTCGAACTTCAAAACGCAGGCCAATAATGCCTGCCTCGGGTGTGATGTCGCCAGTTCGACCCTGAATGCAGTTCGAGGATCGTCCACCCAAACCGCGCAAGGAGTTTTAAAATGCTGAAAACACTCATGATGATAGTGGCGCTTCTGACAGCTGGCCTTTCGGCTGCTGCTGCCTCAACTGCAGCCGTTTCAACCGCGAACGTAAACCTGCGCGCGGGCCCAGCCACATCGTTTCCTGTCGTAACCGTGGTGCCAGCAGGCAGCCGTGTTGTGGCCCATGGCTGCGTCGCCGATTACACATGGTGTGATATTGCCCATGGCACCGCCCGTGGGTGGGTATCGGCCCGCTACATTCAGATTGTTTATAATGGGGCCCCTGTCGTCTTAACCCCAGTGGTTGCGCCAGCCGCTGGCATCACCGTGGTTACTTATAACCGGACCTATTGGGACACCTATTACGTCGCCTACCCGTGGTATGGCTCGTGGAACACGTACTATCAACCCTATGCCGCCCCTCGTGTGAACTCCCATAACAGAGCCGCCGCATGTGTAGATGGCACTTGCGCTGGCGCCCGAACGACCACTTCAGTATTCGGCGGATCCACCAACCAGATTCGGACCTGCTCAGGTGGAGAATGCTCGGCGACGAGAAACTCGACCGGGCGTTATGGCAACAGCGCCTCACGCACGCGGACCTGCAATGCAAATGACCTGAGTTGCAACATGTCCCGCACAGGGCCAAGAGGCGGCACCGCAACTGGCACACGCACCTTTAACCGGTGAACACAGGCACTGGCCGCGGAGGCAATCTCCGCGGCTGTCAACCTTCGCTTCGGCGGCCTGACGTGGTTGAAGCCGCAGGATAACCATTCGTGCATCTGTAACTTTTACTTGTCACGACTGTACCCAAGGGCTTTTGAAATCAACCAACAAGAATAAGCGGGGACGAAAGTCGACAATAAAAATAATACGCAAATACCAAGGAAGTAATAATAGTAAAACAACCAGCCAACTCTAAATCCGGCTTGACTCAAATTTCCATCAACGCAACTAAATGAAACCATGTATATCATGGCGCAACCAAATAAAATGGAAACAGGATAAATTAAAATATGATGTTTCCTCCCAACTATACTGTAGTTATGAAAAGACCTGCTTAAATAATAGGCCAAAAACGAGAAAGGAAGTAATATAAAGTACATCAACCAGGCGAGATTGGCTGCATACTCGTATTTGTTCGCACTCTCTGACAAACCGCAGGCCCGCAGAGCTTGCGCCTGCTCTACGATTGAAGGAAATCCAAAGTCAAGTTCACTAAAATAGCCATAAAAAACATCAGTCCCAAAAACATCAACGGCAATGAAAACTGCCAAGAACAGAGCATAGCTCCACATGAGAAAATGAACAAAGAGGTTTATTCGTTTTGTTTTCATGATCACAATGAAGTACTTTCAACATTTATCAATTCTGGTTTGGCTGATTGCACTTGGCTCTCAGCAAGTTCAATTTCTCCAGAAGCTCGTCAGCACCGGCGCCGGGAGTTGGCACAGTTAGAGAAGATGCTCCCACAAAGCTATCAATGCCATTACATCTCTTTGAATAAGAGCCGGAGTAGACGCCTCTTTCCTGCATGAACTGCTGCTTGATTTCACCTCTCAGGTCCAAATCAAGCCCCTCTATGGGGCCATAGTTGCCGGGCCCATTAAGTTCCGCATGACTGAACTCCTTTTTGAGGCTATTGTCGTTGTAGTCACTAAAATCTAGGAAGGCCTGATAAACATCCTTGCGGTAACGCATATACGCAAAAGAATTACCCAGACCTACCGGTTCGGAAATACTCACAATCTCTGACATGTCTACCCTTGTAAGCTTTCCCACATATTGAGCCATTACATCACAAACGCTTCTAATCTTCCTATAAATTTCGATTTTGCAGTGATCGGCGCGAATGGACACTTTGTGACTTAGGTTCTTGTAGTAGGCATCCGAGTTCTCCGTCAGATCTTGGGCTAGCCCTTCGATGCTTACGGAATCCAGCTTGTGCTGATAGTAGACGGTCGGCGCATAGGCGAGCGCGATCAGAAAACTGAACAGCAGGCACACCTTGAACATGCCAGACCTGATGAAACTTGCCATTCGTAGCCCCTTAGTGCGTAGTGCGCAGAACGCATGTCAGAGGTTGTAGTGTGATTTGTGTTTGTAAGGCAATCCGGCTTCCCCCTCTGGATAATCATCAGCAATTAATAGGTACTCTAAAAGGGGTGTTAGAAAGGAGGTTTGAGATGCGTTTCTACCGCCACAAGTGACCACCAAGTTCCATCAGAGCACTATGCACTTCAAAACGCCCATTGGTGCAGAATTTCGCGCCGCGCAACAGTCTGCAGCGCAAACGCACTCGGATTTTACCTAGATTTTCAAGGGAGAAAAGTGGTGCCCGGAGGCGGATTCGAACCACCGACACGCGGATTTTCAATCCGCTGCTCTACCAACTGAGCTATCCGGGCTAAGCGAAACGGGTGCCCCGGTCGCGAAGTGAGCGTCTTATAGGAATGATTTACGGCCATGTCCAGCACTCTGGCGCAGTTTTCCAGCTTTTCAGCATCTTTTAGTGCCTGACGGACACGCACCGTGATCTGTCGGCAAGGATCGTCAGCCACTTGAATCTCCGGGATTTTCGGTTGCGGCTGCCCTCGCCAGAATGAGCAAGGTCGTGACAGGCAGAACCAAGCCGCAACAGGCTTCGTAAACAGGTCGCGAGCCAAGGAGAAGAAATGCCTGCCTACCTGCACGGTCTTGCCACTGCTGTTCCGCCCCATGTCATCGAACAGAATGAAGCCCTGGCCCGTTCGCAGCGCATTCTTGAACCGGTCTACCCCCAGTTTGCTGCGGTTTCCGAGAGCTTTTTGCGCGCAGGCATCGACCGGCGGCATTCTATTGTTCCTCTCACATGGTTTGACAGGCCAAAGGGGTGGCAGGAACGAAACGCAGCCTATCTAACCGGTGCTTCGGCCCTTTTTGTTGAGGCCGCGCGAAAGGCCCTTGCGTCAGCGAACCTGACCGCCGGTGATATAGACTGCATCGTTACTGTGTCATCAACCGGCATTGCCACGCCCTCTTTGGAGGCGATGGTGCATGCAGAAATGGGGTTTCGCACCGATGTGAAACGGGTTCCAGTGTTTGGTCTGGGCTGTGCTGGCGGGACTTCCGGTCTGGATCTTGCCCGCTCTCTTGCTGAAGCCGAACACGGGAGCCGCATTCTGTTCGTGTGCATCGAGCTGTGTACGCTGTCTTTTCGCTCCAAAACACCGCAAAAGTCCGATGTGGTGGCAACCATGCTTTTTGGCGATGGCGCAGCGGCAGCGGTGCTGTCATCTTCCCCGCCTGACCATGCCACTCCCGTAAGACTACATGGTGGATATCAGCATTTGTGGCCAAACACCCTGAATGTCATGGGATGGGATCTGGATGAGGATGGGCTGGTCGTCGTGTTTGATCGCGCCATTCCCCCGTTTATCAGCAGCCAGTTTCGCGAGGCGTCCTTAGGCGCTCTAGCGCATTTCAACCTGACGCTGCACTCTGGCCCGCGCTTTGTTTGCCATCCGGGCGGCGCAAAAGTCATATCTGCGCTGGAGGATGCCTTGAACCTTGGCGATGGCGCGCTCGAAGCTGAGCGCAAGGTTCTGGCCAACTATGGCAACATGTCGGCCCCCACCGTTCTGTTCGTCCTAAAGGAGGCCCTTAAAGCCGGCCTTGAGGGGCCCTTTGTCATGGCTGCGCTTGGTCCCGGCTTCACAGCTTCCTTTGTTCATGCGTCGAGAGGCACGTGAATGGAGCATCTGTCGTGGCCTGCCGTTGCCTTTCTCGTTCTCGTGGGTGTCCAGCGCCTTTGTGAACTCGTCTATGCCAATGCCAACACCAAACGCCTGTTAAAAAACGGGGCGCGCGAGGTGGCGCCTTCCCACTACAAGATCATCGTGGCGCTGCATGCCAGCTGGCTGCTGTCTCTTGCTTTATTTGGTTGGTCCGCATCGCTGCACTGGCCGTGGCTGAGCGTCTTCGTTGCTTTGCAACTCATGCGAATTTGGACGCTGGCGAGCTTGAAGGAGCGATGGACCACCAGGATCATTGTCACCGACGCTCCACTGATTACATCCGGGCCCTACAGATACCTCAAACACCCAAACTACCTTATCGTGGCTTTCGAAATTCCGGTTGGGGCACTGGTTTTGGGGCTTACAGAGATTGCGGTCATCTTCGGCCTCTTGAACCTCGGCGTCCTTTATTGGCGCATCCGTCAGGAAGACGCGGCGCTTCGCAAGCAGGCCCTATAGAGAGCCCTATGGGGACCCTCTGATTTCAGAGTTGCCCAAGCAGTGTTGTCAGGCCATCCTCGGCTGTATCAGAGGCACACTCCGCGCCCGCCCAAGGGAAACATCCTGCCTATGTATCTCACCCTCTGCCTGATCTTTGCATTCATCTTTCTCTACAGCATCTCAAGCCTTGGACTTGAACAGAAGCCGGTTAATGGCGCGCTGCTTTTTACACTTTTAGGTCTTTTGTTCGGCCCGGTGGGACTTGGCTGGCTTCAACTGGATGTCCGTGCAGAATCCCTCAAGGTCCTTGCAGAGCTCACACTCGCACTTGTTCTGTTTACAGATGCAGCACATACAAATCTGACCGCCCTTAAACGAAGTATCGGCATTCCAATCCGACTGCTGCTCATCGGTCTGCCCTTAACCATCCTTTTGGGCGGTGTTATTGGCTACCTGCTTTTTCCGGGCGTCCCGGCAATTGAACTCGCCCTGCTTGCGGCCCTCCTCGCACCGACCGATGCCGCACTCGGAAAAGCCGTGGTTACGTCAAAAAAGGTGCCTGCCGACATACGCAGCACGCTCAACATCGAAAGCGGCCTAAACGATGGAATTTGCGTCCCGATTGTGCTGAGCTTTCTCGCCATTGCCGTGGAACCAGAAGCCAACCAAACCTTCCGCGAGCTCGCAATCCCGTTAATTGTCGAGGAGTTGGGCATCGGTAGCGCCGTAGGCCTAGCAGTTGCACTTGGCGCTCACTTTCTGGTGGAGGAGGCCAGCAAGGCAAAGTGGATCAGCAGCTCCTGGAAACACATTGTCATTTTGGGAGTTGCAGGACTTTGTTTTGCCGCAGCGCAGGCAGCTGGAGGATCTGGGTTCATCGCTGCCTTTGTTGGTGGGCTGACCTATGGCGCTTTCAAACGCCCCTACAAAGAACAGTTTCTATCCGCGGCTGAAGGGACGGGGGACACATTCGCCTTGGTGACCTGGGTTCTATTCGGTGCAGCCGTAGTCGGTCCTGCCCTATCGGTGTTTACACCCGAGATCATTGTCTATTCAATCTTGAGCCTGACGATCATCCGAATGCTCCCGGTCTATTTGAGCCTCACCCCAAGCTACCTTCAAAAGAAGGACAAGCTGTTTATTGGATGGTTTGGCCCACGTGGACTCGCTAGCGTTGTTTTTGCGATCATCATTTTGGATTCAGAAATAAGCAACCCGGGCCCGCTCATCGCAACTGCTGTCTGCACAATTACACTCAGCATCCTGCTTCACGGTATAACGGCTGGCCCGTTTACCAAAATATTTGACAGGACATAGGAGATGCCCCAGACGCCTTATGCCAGCGCCACGGCGTGTTTTTGCCTTTGTGGGTTTGTTCTGGGCGCGGCATGCATGGTTGGTTGGGTGTTTTGGAATGCAAAAAGCCCCCGCGCATGATGCGTCGGGGGCTTTTGGTATTGTTTGTTCTGCTTGATGCTGAAGAGTTTTTTTTTGATTGTTGTTATCATGCCCGGCGGCGTCCTACTCTCCCGCGTCTTGAGACGAAGTACCATTGGCGCAGGGGCGTTTCACTTCCGAGTTCGGGATGGGATCGGGTGGGGGCGCCCCGCCATGGCCACCGGGCAGGATAACAACAATTTGAG
>NZ_JAWXVZ010000021.1:0-11544 GCF_033843645.1 Nesiotobacter zosterae
ACCGCGGTCAACCAAAGGGCAAATGGCTCAAAAAAACAAAACAAACCAAAAACCCAAATAATCTTGCGTAACCTTACTAGCACACCAAAATACATAACCTCATATCCGGTATACTACAGAAGCGAGCTCGAATGAGGCCGTCAACACCCCATTTTCCGATTGAAAAAGTTCGAAAAATCAATTTGATAGGCGTCTCTATAGTATTTGACGGAGCGCGAAATATATCATTGTTCGTCGGAAAATTGTCTCCGGCAAAGCCCGCAATACTGAATAATATGTTTTTAAAACTCCGATATCTGATTCAATACGCAAATTGTGAGGAATTATATTTACCTCCACGAGAATCACGCGTTTCTTGAGGCATTGTTTGATAGCACGCTGCCAAGTCTCTGCTCGCCCTTCGACTGGGATTTCGGAATTGAGATAATATCAACAGATAGTCGCTTTATGGTGTGGTCTGGTATGGGTACGTGGTTGTGTCGAAGGCGGCCTTGATCCTCGGCTGGTTTATGGGTGGGTGCCACTTGGAGGCAATGGTGGCGGCCCAGTCAGAGGTAAAACAGTGCTCTCATTGTGTTTTGAGATCGGATGCCGAGGGTAGGAGCAAATGGCTCAAAAGCCAGATTTGGTGCGCGTGTTCGGCTAGCCGCCTCGGCTCATTGATTGGCCGCTGCCCTATTGGCTGCGGTTTGCATTTGTGGGTGAGTCGATTTTGCATTTGAGGGCCTGCGCAGCGAGGTGGGGCAGTTTAGTCATCCCCTGTTGGGCCAGTCGCAGATAAATCTTTGATTACGCTAATATATCGTCGTTACCCTATCGTGAAGCTGAATTGCATTCAATTAAAAAGCGATCTTGCGGCGATAGATTTCGACGTTGGTTCGACTTATTTGAGGGTCACTTCGGGCCATGTCGCCTGGCGCTATTGAACGGATATTCAATCCTGTGGCCTGCGAAAAATCCCATAAAAACAATGGATAACTCCGCAAATTGGAAAGGTACGCGATTTACCTGACTGGACTTTTAGGAGGTCTGATGGCCACAGTTTCATATATTCGAACGCGTTCGAAAAGGGAGAGGTAACATGAAATTGGGAGGATGGATTAATGTCTGCACCATCTGGGCATAAAGAAGGGGCCATTGACAAGTGGGTGTTCTATCCTGCTCTGATCGTGACCTTGGTTATGGGTGTTTACTTTGTATACGACCCGGCTGGCTCTAATGCTATTCTAGGTCAGTTACACAAATTCACGACCAACGAATTGGGTTGGTTCTTCTTGCTGGCGACCGTTGCTGCTGTGGTTTTCTGCCTTGTGCTGGCCATGGGACGCATGGGGGGGGTCGTTCTCGGTGATCCAGGCCAAAAGCCAGCATTCAGCACATTCACATGGATCGGTCTTATCTTCACCTCTGGTACAGGGGGTAGCTTGCTGTACCTTGGCAGTGTGGAGTGGATCTGGATCATGCAGGCGCCGCCGTTCGGTGTTGAGCCTGGCTCAGCAGATGCTGCCCGTTGGGCTTCGGCCTATGGCATGTTCCACTGGGGGCCTTCCGCTTGGGCATGGTACATCTGCTGTGCTATCCCTATGGCGTATTTCTTCTACATTCGTAAGCAAAAGAACATGAAGGTTAGCGAATTCGTGCGTCCTGTACTTGGGAACTATGCAGATGGCTTTGCGGGGCACCTCTGTAACTTCCTGTACATGTTTGGCATGATTGGCGGGGTTATGACCTCCCTGGCGCTAGGAACGCCACTTATCTCAGGCGTAATTGTTTATCTCGCTGGGTGGGAGTCAAGTAATCCGTTCTTGGATACTTTCGTGATCTTCCTTTGGACCTTCATTCCACTTGTTGCGCTCATTTTCGGGCTTCAACGCGGGGTCTCTGTACTTTCAGAATGGAACGTTCGGGCCGACATCGTGATGCTGATTGCGATCCTTGTTTGCGCGCCGACAGCCTTCATCCTGAACCAGTCTGTCGACGGTCTTGGTCTTCTGCTGCAGAACTTCATTTACATGAGCTTCGTAACGGACGTTCTGCGTGAAACCGGGTTCCCTCAAGCTTGGACGGTCTTCTACTTCTCTTGGTGGGTTGTATATGCGCTTCCATTTGGCCTCTTCATCGCGAAGATTTCCAAGGGCCGTACCATCCGTGAAGTTGTTGCTGGCGGTCTGATCTTCGGTTCCCTTGGTTGCATGGTCTTCTACATGGTCCTGCCAGGCTTTGGAATTGATCTGCAGATGACAGGCGAAGCTGACCTTATGGCCGCAATGAGTGAAGGTGGCCGTGGCAAGGTGGTAACCACCATGTTGTCTCACCTGCCAATGTCGAGCCTGTTCATCTTTGCCTTTGGTGCGATCACGTTGATCTCCTACATCACTGGCCACTGTGCGGTAGGCTATTCACTCGCGGCGGCTACTCAGGAAGAGCTGCGTGACGATCAGGATCCTGCAAAGTGGAACGTGGCGTTCTGGTTGATCCTTGCTGGTGCGGTTTCTCTGGGTCTTTACTTCATCAACCCGGAATCTCTGAAGCCTCTTCAGACAGTATCCATTCTGACCGGCTTCCCACTGGTGTTCGTGATCTGGATTCTGTGCCAGAGCTTCATGAAGGCTATCAAGCAGGACTTCGCGGAAGGTCTGCCTGCCCCTGATGGACAAAACCGGATTTGGCTCGAGCTGGATGCTCAAGGCAATGGTGTCAAGGAACCAGCGGCGAAACCAGCTGCAGAACCTGGCGCGGTAGCTGTTCCAGCGGAATAACAAGACTGACGCCCCCGGCACCGCCGGGGGCTCCCCCAACAGATTAGTATTCTCAGGTCTTTGGATAATAAAATGAACACGATAGTCGAGCCGGTCAGAGAAACACCAGTCATGATGGAAACGGATGTACTGGTTGTCGGTAGTGGTCCATCCGGTCTTACAGCTGCAATTGCTTCCGCGCGTACTGGTGCAAAGACAGTAATTCTTGAGCGCTATGGCTGTTTTGGCGGCGTTCTCACTCAAGTAGGTGTCGAGAGCTTTGCTTGGTACCGCCATGAAGACACCGAAGATTGCGAAGGCATTGGCCGCGAATATGAGCGCCGTGCAAAGGAACTGGGCTTCACCCGGCCAGAGCCGCAATCCGTCAGCGAAGTGATCGACACAGAAGGTTTCAAGTACGTTGCCGACCGCATGTTGGTAGAGGCGGGCGTCACACCGCTGCTTCACTCCATGGTCGTTGATGTGGTTATGGAAGGCGACGCGCTGAAGGGCGTGATCGTTGAAGGCAAGTCCGGCCGCAAAGCTGTTCTAGCGAAGAAGATCGTTGATTGTACGGGCGATGCGGATGTTGCCTACAAGGCAGGTGCGCCCTACACAAAGCGCGACAAAAGCGAACTGATGGGTGTAACCGTCATGTTCAACTGCGCTGGCATTGATGTGCCGAAATTCAAGAAATTTGTTGAAGAAGATCTCAAGCCAACTTACGCCGACTGGGGCAAGAACTGGGACGTCATCACCGATGAAAAGGAAGATGACATGTTCAGTCCCTACATGGAGGATGTCTTTACCAAGGCCCATGAAGAAGGCGTGATCCCAGGCAATGCCGGGGCCATCGCAGGCACCTGGTCGACCTTCACAGAAACAGGTGAAGCGCTTCAGCTCAACATGGTCTATGCGTTCGGCTTCGACTGCACGGACGTTTTGGACATCACACGCGCTGAAATTGAGGGCCGTCAGCAGGCAATCTGGGCCATTGATGCATTGCGCCACTATGTGCCGGGTTTTGAAAACGCGCGTTTGCGCAATTTCGGCATGACGCTTGGAACGCGTGAGTCTCGCCTCATTCAGGGTCAAACCCGTGTGACCAAAGAACACGTGCTTAATCAGGGCCGTTGCGATGACAGTATCGGCATCTTCCCAGAGTTCATCGACGGCAGCGGCTATCTGATCCTGCCAACCACGGGGCGCTATTATCAGATCCCATATGGCTGTCTTGTGCCTCAAAAGGTCGAAAATCTGATCGTAGCCGGCCGCTGTATCTCTGCAGATGTGATCGCACACACCACCATGCGCAACATGATGTGCTGTTCGGTTACAGGCCAGGGTGCCGGCACTGCGGCAGCTTTGGCGGCAATGGATGATGTGAGCTTCACCGAGCTCGACATTGCCAAGCTGCAGAAAACGCTGCGCGATCAAGACGTGCGTATTGACTAATCGGTGGCGCGTTTAGCGCCCCGACTTAGGGAGTTGGGTTTCATGAGAGAACAACGTGAAACAGTTGATGTGGTCATTGCGGGTGGGGGAACCGCCGGTCACGTGGCAGCAATCCAGGCGGGCCGTGCGGGGGTCAAGGTGTCCTTGATCGAGGCGAGCTCAATGCTTGGTGGCACCATGACCGACGGCGGCGTGTTCATGCCAAACCATTGGCATTCACCACGACAAGCCGTTGTGCAAGGTATCGGCTGGGAACTGTTCAAGCAGTCCAAGGAAGTAGAAGGTCTTCGGATCAAGCCAATGACCGAACGCCGCGCTGTAGATACGCCGGGGTACTACAGCAACATCAATGTGCCGATCTATGCCACATTGGCCGAGCAGGCTGCGCTGGAAGCCGGTGTTGAAATCCACTACCACGAATTTATCGGGGAAGTGCATCAGGACGGCAACGAGTGGGAGGTCATCTCTTTTGCGCGCGGCATCAAGCGCATTACACGCTGCAAGGAGTTGATTGACTGTTCGGGTGATGCTGACGTTGTTCGCGCTCTGGGGCGGCCTGTAGACAAGGCCCGTGCCCGCCAGCCTGGCACGCTGCAATACCGCATTGAAGGTATTGACATGCAGCAGGTGTGGGAAGGCGAGGCTCAGAAGATCTATGATGAGGCCATGGAAAAGGGTGAGTTGGAGAAGGGCGACTGGGCTTACTTCGGCATCTATCCATTCCTGTGGTACTTGCAAATGGGCGGCCACAACGCCACGCATATTTATGGCTGCGATACCTCTGACGCAGATGGCCAGACCGCAGCCAATATTGAAGGCCGCAAGCGCATGTTGCGGATGTTTGAATTCGTGAGGGACCGTATTCCGGGCGCTGAGCGGGCTGTGCTCAAGCAGATGTACACCCGCGCCTTGTCTCGTGAAGGCTGCCGAGTGATCGGAGAGCACGTCGTGACGCTTGATGAGTTTATGGCCGCAGTGCCTTACGACGACGCTGTCTGCAACGCATTCAACTACATCGACCTTCACAATGAAGACAATGGTTGCGAAGAAATCTTCCATGAATCTGAAGAGCTTATTCCGACCGTACCTTTCCGGGCGCTAATGCCAAAAGACACCAGCCGTCTGCTTGTTGCAGGGCGCAT
Organism: Nesiotobacter zosterae; assembly: GCF_033843645.1. Taxonomy (NCBI): domain Bacteria; kingdom Pseudomonadati; phylum Pseudomonadota; class Alphaproteobacteria; order Hyphomicrobiales; family Stappiaceae; genus Nesiotobacter; species Nesiotobacter zosterae. The sequence continues at coordinate 5,336 of NZ_JAWXVZ010000021.1, forward strand.
TCTGTCTGCCGACAGAAAATCGCTGGCAGGTATTCGAGCCCAGTGCACATGCATGGCCATGGGGCAGGCAGTAGGAGCTGCTGCTGCCCTTGCTGTTCAAAGCGGGAGAGCGTCTCGCGATGTTCCGGTTGCGGATATCGTTGCGCTCACCGTCGAGAACGGCGCAGTGCCACTGCATTAAAGAACATCTCGCGAGGCGTCATCAGCCGCCCCGCGGGAATGCTGAAATGGCACCAAAGCAGGTAGGTAAACTATGAATGTAGGAGCTGCTTGACCTGTCTGGTCTCGGGTTTCTGAGGCCATCAAGGTGAGATCAGTCGATCCAGATGAAGACCGTAATGCGGAAAGGCTCTCAATATGAGAGGTCCGCAAACGCCGGAGCTTTGCTTGGTCGAAGTCCCATCAATCAACAAAATGAACTTATCAAAAGTATAAATTTGATTTTCTATTGATAAGTTTATGTAAAAATAAAGTTTAACAAGATGATGACTATGTAATAAGGCGAATAGATCAAAAGTTTATACGTTGTTATTTCATGTCATATCACGTGTGTTGCTGGTTTAACCTCTGATCGAGTTTGGAACTCTCTCTCAATGAGACCAATCTTGTCGGCAATGCAATCCAAGATACGGAGAGAGCACATGGCTAAGATGCGGGCGATTGAAGCTGCAGTCCAAATCCTGAAGAAGGAAGGCGTGAGCGTTGCATTTGGCGTTCCGGGCGCCGCAATCAATCCATTCTACGCTGCTATGAAGACCTTGGGCGGGATCGAGCACATCATCTGCCGTCACGTTGAAGGCGCAAGCCACATGGCCGAGGGGTACACCCGGGCCAAGGTGGGCAACATCGGCCTTTGCGTTGGCACATCCGGTCCTGCAGGCACCGACATGATCACCGGCCTCTATGCGGCCATGGCAGATTCCATTCCGATCCTCTGCCTGACCGGTCAGGCACCTGTTGCGAAGCTGGACAAGGAAGATTTCCAGGCCGTCGACATCGAAGCGATTTCCAAGCCAGTTACCAAGATGTCAAAGACCATCCGGGACGGTGGCCAGATGCCGGGTTACTTCCAGCGTGCATTCTTCGAAATGCGGTCCGGTCGCCCAGGTCCAGTTCTGCTTGATCTGCCGGTCGACGTTCAGATGCAGGAAATCGAATTCGACATCGATCTCTATGAGCCAATGACGCCGTCCAAGCCAAGCGCCACCCGTGCGCAGGCCGAACGGGCGCTGCAGATGCTCAATGACGCCGAGAAGCCAGTGATTGTTTCTGGCGGTGGTGTTCTCAGCGCTGGTGCGGCTCCTCTGCTTCAGGAACTGGCTGAAATCACGGGTGTTCCTGTCATCCCAACATTGCGCGGCTGGGGCTCGATTCCAGACAGCCATGAGCTGATGATCGGCAAAATGGGCATGCAGTGTAACAATCGTTACGGCAATGCGAACTTCCTTGAAAGCGACTTTGTCTTCGGCATTGGAAACCGCTTCGCGAACCGCCATACCGGCCAGCTCGACACTTATCGCAAGGGCCGCAAGTTCATCCACGTAGACATTGAGCCTACGCAGATTGGCCGCATCTTCTCACCGGACCTTGGCATCATCTCTGACACCGTTCCGGCTCTTAAGCGCTTCATCGAAGTGGCAAAGGAAATGAAGGAAAAGGGTGAGCTGAAGGACCGCAGCGCTTGGGTTGCCGAATGCAACAAGCGCAAGCGCACCATGTTGCGTCGCACTGACTTTAACGACACGCCTATCAAGCAACAGCGCGTGTTCCACGAAATGAACAACGTGTTTGACGGTGACACCCGTTACGTTGCCACCATCGGCAACACTCAGATCCAGGCCACTCAGATGCTGCATGTGGAGCGTCCGTTGCACTGGATCAATGCGACACAGGCCGGCCCCCTCGGCTGGACCATGCCTGCCGCAATCGGTGCAGCCAAGGCTGAACCGGAGAAGGAAGTTGTTGCTATCTCTGGCGATTATGACTTCCAGTTCTTGCTCGAAGAACTGGCCGTCGCCGCTCAGCACAACATTCCCTACATCCACGTGCTGGTAAACAACGCTTACCTCGGTCTGATCCGCATGTCTCAAATGGCATTCAAGATGGACCACTGCCTCGACCTCGGTTTCAAAAACGTCAATGTCGATGAAAACGTAAACGGTGGCTACGGCGTTGACTTCAAGTCCGTTGCAGAAGGTCTCGGCTGTAAGGCCATCCGCGTCTTTGATCCTGCTGAAATCGAACCTGCGCTGCGCAAGGCACGTGAGCTGCGCGATGAGTTCAGAGTTCCAGTCGTTGTCGAGTTCATTGTTGAACGCAAGTTGAATGTCTCCATGGGGCCAGACATCGACAAGGTCAACGAGTGGGAAGAAGTCATCGATCTCGAAGAATAAGACTCTTTAGGTATCAAGGAGTGAACATGCCTAAGTTAACAGCCAATCTGTCGATGCTCTTTACAGAGCTAGACTTCATGCAGCGGTTTGAAGCCGCGGCGGCCGCTGGGTTCAAAGGTGTTGAATACCTTTTCCCTTATGATTTCGAAGCGCAGGCGATTAAAGCTGAGTTGGACGCCAACGGCTTGCAGCAGGTTCTTTTCAACCTGCCTGCTGGCGACTGGGCGAAAGGTGAACGCGGCATCGCATGTTTACCGGGCCGTGAGGAAGAGTTTCGCACTGGCGTGGACAAGGCGATCGCCTATGCAAAGGTGCTGGGCAACACGCAGGTGAACTGTCTTGCTGGTTTTGTCCCGGCAGGTGTAAGCCAGGAGCAGGCCGAAGCGGTTTTGATCGAAAACCTGCGTTATGCCGCACCGCGCCTCAAGGAAGCTGGCATCCTGCTGCTGCTGGAAGCTTGCAACACTCAGGATATGCCCGGCTTCTGCGTCAATACCTCTGCGCAGGCTCTTCGTTTGATCAAGGAAGTTGGCAGCGACAACCTGCAGTTCCAGTACGACATTTATCACATGCAGATCATGGAGGGTAACATTGCCAGAACCCTCAAGGACAATCTCTCGCAGATTGCGCATGTGCAGCTGGCAGACAATCCTGGTCGTCATGAGCCAGGTACTGGCGAACTCAACTATAGCTTCTTGTTCAAGCACTTGGACGAGATTGGCTATCAGGGTTGGGTTGGCGCTGAGTACATCCCATCAAACGGTACCGTTGAAGGCCTTGGCTGGCTGAAAGACTACAAACTTATCTAATTAGGAGTGAACTAAAATGGCAAAGATCGGTTTCATCGGTCTCGGTATTATGGGCAAGCCTATGGCTGGCCATCTCATCGAAGCAGGTCATGAAGTACACCTGCACTCCATTCCGTCCATTCCTGCTGAACTGGTGGAAGCTGGCGGCATCGCTTGCGAAAGCGGCAAGGAAGTTGCTGAAAAGGCCGAGATCATCTTCGTGATGGTTCCGGATACCCCGCACGTAGAAGCAGTTCTGTTCGAAGCCGGTGGTGTTGCGGAAGGTCTGTCCGCAGGCAAGATCGTGGTGGACATGTCCTCCATCTCGCCTTTGGCAACCAAAGAGTTCGCAAAGAAAATTCGCGAACTTGGCTGCGGTTATGTAGATGGCCCAGTGTCCGGTGGTGAAGTTGGTGCGGTAAACGCAACCCTTTCCATCATGGCAGGTGGATCTGAAGAAGACTTCGCGAAGGTGAAGCCCTTCTTCGAGCTGATGGGCAAGAACATCACTCTCGTCGGTGAAGCAGGCGACGGTCAGGTTGCCAAGGTCGCAAACCAGATCATCGTTGCACTGAACATTGAGGCTGTTGGTGAGGCTCTCTTGTTCGCATCCAAGGCTGGCGCAGATCCGGAAAAGGTACGTCAGGCTCTGATGGGCGGTTTTGCGTCCTCCAAGATCCTGGAGATCCACGGCGAGCGCATGGTGAAGCGCACGTTCAATCCTGGCTTCCGGATTGAACTGCACCAGAAGGATCTCAACCTCGCACTGTCCAACGCAAAGGCTATGGGTCTGTCCTTGCCAAACACGGCGACAGCGCAGGAACTCTTTAATGCTTGCTCCGCAAATGGCGGTGCCGCATGGGATCACTCCGGCATGGTGAAGGCTCTCGAGCTGATGGCAAACCACAAGGTTGCCGAAGACGCCTGATCCATGCACCTGTGAGAGGGTGCTTCATGCTCCACTTCGTTGGCGCCCTCTCACTCCTTCCAAGATGCCGACGGCGCTGACGTTCTGTTGGCTGTCTGCTTCAAGCAGGTCAATCCGTTGAGATTGGGTTGCTTCAATCAGATGAGTTGATCGGCATATAGCTGAGTAAGGCTTGCACACCACCCCGTTGCATTTGGGAGATGCATAAATGACCAAAGCTCCAAAAGAGTTGCTTCGCAGTTTGTTCGATGCCGCTGTAGCCTCCGCGCAGCCAGCCGTCTGCGTGCCGCCATTTCTGCCAAATGATGTGAAAGGCAAGCTGGTTGTCATCGGCGCGGGCAAAGCATCTGCAGCGATGGCCCGTGCCGTTGAAGATGCCTACGAGGGCGAGCTTGAAGGGCTTGTTGTCACGCGCTACGGCTATGGCGTTCCTTGCGACAAGATCGAAATTCTGGAAGCGGCTCATCCCGTGCCGGATGAAGCAGGCCTTGAGGCCTCGCGGCGGATGATGGACTACGTGTCCAAACTGGGTGCAGACGATACAGTATTGTGCCTGATTTCAGGCGGCGGCTCCGCGCTCCTGCCGCTGCCCGCTCCGGGCATTTCGTTAGAAGACAAGCAGGCGGTGAACAAGGAGTTGCTGGCTTGCGGTGCCACAATTAACGAGATGAACTGTGTGCGCCGCAATCTCTCCCAGATCAAAGGCGGCCGCCTTGCTGCTGCAGCACATCCGGCACGCATCATCAATCTCCTTATCTCCGATGTACCGGGCGATGATCCGGTCAACATTGCTTCCGGTCCCACCGTTCAGGACACGACCACAGTCTATGACGCACTTGCGATCATTGAGCGCTACGGCATCGCACTCCCGGAAGCTGCCAAGGCGCACCTTGACCGCATGAAGGAGGAGGCCGATGCCAAGGGGCCGAGCGGTGCAGCGCCTCTTTCTCTGGAAGGGGTATCCATCGAAACTCACATTGTCGCTTCACCGCAGCGAGCGCTCGAAGCTGCGGCCGACGTCTGCGCCCAAGAAGGTATCCCGGCCTACATCCTCGGCGACAGCATTGAAGGTGAAGCTTCCGATGTGGGGGTAGTTTTTGCGGGCCTCAGCAAGCAAATTGTTTCTCACTCCCAGCCGTTCAAGGCACCTTGTGTGCTTCTTTCTGGCGGTGAGGCCACTGTTACCTTGAAAGGCAAGGGCCGCGGTGGGCGCAATGTTGAGTTCCTGCTTTCCTATGCCGTGACCATGGGCGGGGCCAAGAACGTTTATGCCCTGGCAGGGGACACGGATGGCGTTGACGGCGTTGAAGAAATCGCTGGCGCGATCTGTGACCCAACCACCATCGAGCGGGCTTGGGAAAAGGGCATAAGCCCTAGCGCATCATTGGCAAACAACGATGGGCATGGCTTCTTTGAGGCGCTTGGTGACAGTGTGATTACCGGGCCGACCATGACCAACGTGAATGACTTCCGTGCCATCTTGATTACTGAGGACGGGCGCTGACTTTCTGCCGGATGCGCCACAAGCGTCAGAAAGTCGGTTTGCCTTGAAAGGCGGCGCTCTGGTGGGGGCGCCGCTTTTCTTATGACGAGGGAGGTGAGATTCGTATGAAGCGACCTCTGTTTACTCTTCTGCGTCTTGTTGGATGAGATCGGCCAACCAATTATCGATAAAATCGAACTAGTTCGAATTTCCTGTGAAAAAGCCATTAGCCTAAAGACTAATCGAAAAAGGGGCGGTTTTTGGGCCACTCGAAGTCGCCCATCCCCTGAGCCTATACTTGCGCATGCATTGAGATCTGAGTGGGCGTGCGAGCGTTCAATTAAGGCTTTATATTTCAATGAACTAACTGAAATTATGCTCCGGTTTGCAAGCGAGAGCTTTCGCAAGTCGGCGGGCGGCTGACGTCATCTAGAACGGCAAAACAGCAGGCGTGATCGTTGATCTTAAGGGGTTCGGTAAAGTTCGTAGGCGGCTTCCCGTATTTTTTGTGGTGTTTTGGTCCTCCATAGTTGTTGTTGTGAGATTGGACAGCAGGTGGCGGCCCAGTTTGGGAGGACCGGCCTGCCAATGAAAACTTCTTGCTGCCCTTCTGGGCG
>NZ_JAWXVZ010000022.1:0-7986 GCF_033843645.1 Nesiotobacter zosterae
CTCGGAAGTGAAACGCCCCTGCGCCAATGGTACTTCGTCTCAAGACGCGGGAGAGTAGGACGCCGCCGGGCATGATAACAACAATCAAAAAAAAACTCTTCAGCATCAAGCAGAACAAACAATCACAAAAGCCCCCGACGCATCATGCGCGGGGGCTTTTTGCATTCCAAAACAAAAACAAAACATGCATGCCCCGCGCAGAACAAACGCACAAAGGCAAAAACACGCCATGGCGCGGCAACTGTTGGGCGTAGTCTAGTGGGCCCGGTTGCATTCCGAACCAACTAACCGCGCATGCAAAGGATGGCGGAGAATGCGCCTTCCGCCCTTTCCGCATCAAAGTGCTTTCAAGTCGGCGAGGATCTTATCGGTTGTATTTTCTGTGTGCTTGATGATGCTATGGCACCAGTCTTCTTTATCGATGAATAGTGCCCTCTTGAGCTGGTTTTTGATCGCCTGTGCTTTGTCGTCGGCGACATAGGGATTTCGTTTTAACCAGTTGTCCCGCCTATGTGCCTCCAATACATCCCAGAAAGGCTTTGTGCCGAATTCATAGATGTACTTGCGCGGCTTTGTCTTGAGAGGCAGTTGATCCATGGCATTGGCCATGAGGCCGTCGATGAGCGAGGTGGTGCCTTCTGGTTCGCGGGTGTTGTGAAGCGCTATGAGTTCAAGATCACCCTGAGCGCCGAGGCCCGTATGTAGATCAATCATGGTGGCATGATCGGTGGAGGCGGCATATCCTTGCAGGATCTCCTCCAGAGTTCGTGCCGGAGCGGTCTTGTGAGTGCCGCCATAGAACAGGCCCATCGGGTGCGTGTGCTGCCCTTTCAGAACCCTCTGGGTGAGAGCGCTGATGCCATTCTCCTCAATGTATTGAAGGAGCGGAGCTTCTTGAACTGCCCGTTCCGGGCCTTCAATGGCGTCCGTGCAAATGGCTCTGTGCAGCTCAGCGTAGTCTTTATTGGAAGGCAGAGGCGCAGTAAAGTCGCGGTAATTGCGGTTGGGGTCAACATTGGTTTCGTCTGTTCGTGTCAAGAGAACCGCGCCAGCAGGATTGATGGCGTGAATGAAGATGAGCTGGATGTCGCGCGGCCTTTCATCAGCGTATTTGTGGAGAAGGAAGAGCTGGAGGCCTGAGCCGGCGGTCAGCTCTGTTCCGTGTACCCCGGACATGATGAAGAGACGCTTGCGTGCGTTGTCCGGCCCCAGCCTTGCAACCAGTGTCCGTACCGGGCCGCTGAGGCTCTTGAAACCACGATACGCCAGGTTTTCCAAGGGTAACCCCTTTGCAGAGCAAGTTGCGTCAAAGCGACTCTGTGCCTCGAAAAAATCTTTAGAAAACCACGAGGAATAAAGCATGATAAGGGCCTGAAACTGTTGAAGCTATATGGTGAACCGACTTGGACAACCATAAGCAAAGTGATACACAATCCTAAGGGGTAAATACATCACGTGTTTTACGCCCGAGGGAGAAATTGGGGCCAAATGAAAAAACTCATTCTTGATGTTGATACCGGGACAGATGATGCCGTCGCTGTAATGCTGGCCGCCCTCCATGACGATTTGGAGTTGGTGGGTGTGACAACCGTGAACGGGAACGCTGAGGTTCACTATTGTACGGAAAACACGCTGCGTGTTCTTGATGTCATTGGGCGTTCTGAAATCCCTGTGTTTGAAGGTTTGGCCAAGCCGTTTGCGCGCCCGGATTTCCCCACGCCCCGCCGCAAGGATGATCTCACCGACAAGATACACGGAAAATATCTTGACCTGCCTCCGGCGACCTCGCGCAAGCAGGAGACCGGTGCAGTTGAATATCTCATCGAAACCTATCGGGCCACAACTGATCCGATTACGCTTGTTCCAGTTGCACCGCTGACCAATATTGCGGCCGCACTGACGCTCTACCCCAAGCTGGTTGACCTTGTTCCGGAGCTTGTGATCATGGGTGGAGGGCACCTGCATGGCAATGTGACGCCATCTGCTGAGTTCAACATCTGGGCAGACCCTGAAGCGGCCGATGTGGTGTTCAAAGCGGGCTTTGAGAAGATCACGCTGGTGCCGCTGGATGCGACCCATAAGGCTTTGGTAACCCGTGATGACTGCGCAGCGCTCAGAGCGCTTGGTACACCTGCCGGGGATGCAACTGCTACAGTGGTTGAGCACCGCATTGGTGTTCATGACAAGATCCAGCGCATGGAAATCGCCCATAGCGCGCCAGTGCATGACGCGCTATGTGTTGCCTATCTGGTGGAGCCGAATGTGATCACCACACAAGCTCATCCGGTTGCAATTGAGACACAAGGCGCTTTGACTGTGGGTCGCACCGTTATTGATGTTCGGCGTCGGGGCACTGATACGCGGCTCGTGGATGTGGCATTTGATGCAGACGCGAGGGCGTTTGTTGACCTCATGCTCAATACCTTTGGCAAACAACGCGGATAGGGGCTTCCGTGACTTCTTACTTCATCGTCGACACAGACGGCGGCACAGACGACGCATTGGCGCTGCTCATGCTCATTGGGATGGGAAAGCGCCCGGATGCGATCACTACCTGTTTTGGCAATGTGGGCTTGGAGCAAGCCACAATAAATATCCTTGATACTGTAGCGATTGCCGGAGACAGCATTCCGGTGCACATGGGTGCGGACAGGCCCATGGTGGGGCCTTTGATTGATGCAACTGATGTGCATGGGGGCGATGGCCTTGGCGGTGTAGCGCGCCCAGAACATCGTGGTGAGATCACTTCCCGTGACGCAGTCGGTTTGATCCGCTCAAAGTTGCAAGATGCCTGCAAGGGCGGGGTGCCGGTAGAGATCTTGACCCTGGGACCGCTGACCAATCTTGCGCGGGTGCTGGGTGAAACTCCTGAACTCGCGAAGGGGATCAAGCGACTATGGATCATGGGCGCGACCTGCCGAGGTCGGGGGAATGTGACGATCTCAGCAGAGTTCAACATTTACTGCGACCCGGAAGCGGCGGAAGTGGTTTTTGGAATTCCATGCAACACGCTGGTGATCCCCTGGGAGCCCTGCTTGCAGACGGCCATTCCGGGCGCGGCCATTGAGGGCATGTTGGCGCGGTTGCCGAAAGGGCCGCTTTGGGACTTTTCTCGAGGCATCTGTGACCATGGCCGTCAGCGCAGCCTGAACTGGTATGACGAGGACAACCTGATCATGCCTGACACGCTTGCTGCGGCCTGCGTACTGGATGAGGAGGTCTCAACACGTACAATGGTATGCGGTCTCGTGGTAGAGACAGGCGGTGCGCACAGCCGTGGGGCAACTTTTGTGGACCATGAAAACAAAAGCACGCAACCTCCGGTCGGGATTGTCGAAAAGGCAGATCGGACGAAGCTGGAGAAGCTCTTCGAAATGTCGCTTCAGAAGTTGGCGAAAGACTAACGAGATCAGAAGCCAGCGAGCAACCCGCTGGCTTTTTGCTTTCATAGCAGCAAGGACCATGCTGTCACCGTCAGCATGAGCATAGCCATGGCGATGGTCGTGACGCGCAGGGCCTTGCCCTCTCCAATGACGCTCAGAATGGACTGACCGGCTAAAGCCCACAACGAGTGGGAGATGAGACCGCCCGCCACAAAGCCCAGTGTGAGAATAAGGGCGCTCTCAAGCTGCCCCAGATTGTTGGCAGCAAAGAACGTTGTGAAGGCAACAAGGCTCATGGCCCATGTTTTGGGGCTGAGCGGATGGATGAGCAGGCCCTCCCAAAAACTGGGCAGAGATACTGCGCCTTTGGGCTGGATGCTCAGGTTGACAATGCGCCACGCCAAATAGGTCATGTAACCCATGCTCGCGACCTTGAACACGGTCACGATGGGGCCACCCTGCGCCATGACGTGACCAAGGCCAAAAGCTACGCATAGATTTAAAAAGATGCTGCCGATCTGTGAGGCCAATATGACCGGGAGCGCGGTTTTGTAGCCCGCACTCGTGCCAATCGCCATGAACGTCAGATTTCCCGGCCCAGGCGTGCCCGTCATGATCGCGACGAAGACGGCAAATGCGCCGATTGTTGCTATATCCATGATGATTGTATCCATACAATTGAAGCAATTACATACGTGTGATAGAGATAGCTGAGTAATTGTATTGGTCAATGGAATTATTGTTACCATGACAATGTGGGTGCCAGACATAGAGGGGGCTGAAGGGCCTAAATACCTTGCCATTGCAGAGATGTTGGCACGGGATGTCGCCGATGGGCGCTTGCAGCCGGGAGAGAAACTGCCACCGCAGCGAGAGCTGGCGTACCAACTCGGGGTGACGCTTGGCACCATCAGCCGCGCTTATGCGGAAGCGGAGCGGCGCAAGCTGGTGAAAGGCGAAACAGGACGTGGAACGTTTGTGTGTGCTAATGAAGATGCGCCCCCATCGCCCCTGACACCTCCGGTAGATGGCAGCAGCAACCTGGATCTGGCGCGGAACTTTGCATTCGCTGCGCTAAACCCGGATCTGGGGGCAGCCATGATGGCAGTTGCACGTCTGCCGGACCTGGCCAGTTTGAATGCCTATGTCCCGTCAGAGGGGTTGGAGCACCATCGGCGTGCAGGTGCCGAGTTTTTCAACGCGCATTACGGCGGAGACGTGACTGCACAGCAGACGTTGGTGACCTGCGGTGCCCAGCACGGCATTAAGGTGCTGATCAACGGATTGTTTGAGCGCGGTGATGTGATTGGCGTTGATGAGCTGTGCTATCCGTCCTTGCTGGATAGCGCCGTTCATGATGGATATCGGCTGATGCCAATCTCCAACCTGCGTAAGTCGGATGGCTCACTGGGCGCTATGGATCCAGAGGCGATTGGGGATGCAGCAAAGCGCCATGGTCTTCGCGGGCTTTTTATAATGCCGAGTGTTCAGAACCCCACCACGCATACGATGACATTGGCGGAAAGGGCGGCGATCGCCGAGGCATGCGGTGCCCATGGGGTGAAGATCATTGAGGATGATCCCTATACTCCATTCCTGAGCGAAAAGGCTGCGCCGTTTTCTAAGCTTCTTCCCGAACTTACAGCGTCGATAAGCTCCATGTCCAAGGTGATGGCCCCCGGTCTGCGCGTCGGGTTTGTGCATTTGCCGATGATGCGGACAGCAGGCATTCGGAACTTCATCGGTGAGAGTGTTTGGATGGCATCGCCAGTCGCAGCGGAGATCGCATGTTATTGGGCCAGATCAGGCGCGATTGCTGACACCTTGAGCGCGAAGAGGACGGCGCTGGCACAGCGGTATAGCATGCTGCAGCGTGTGCTTGCGGGCTTCTCGGTCAAGGGCGGAGCGGAAAAGCCGTTCGCGTGGGTGAGCATGCCAGAGGGCGTAAGCTCCGTGATGGTGCAGGAACATCTAAGGGGCAGGGGCGTTGATATTCTCGCATCCCATTACTTCCAGCTTCCAGAGCGCCACCGCCATGAAGGGCTGCGCCTGTCACTTGGTAACATTGCGCGTGATGAGGACTTCGAGCGGGCGCTGATGATCCTTGGCGAAGCGCTGGAGACATTTGGCTCCGGTTCCAGAGGGCGCGAATTGATGGGGTGATGCCCCACAAAAAACGCCGGGGCAGAACCCCGGCGTTTCTCAAATCTCTAAAGACACACCCTTACATTGGGCAAGCGTTGTCTGCCATGTAGTCGTGAACCACGATCTCACCAGAGATGATGTCAGCTCTCGCAGCTTCAACAGCCTCAGCCATTTCAGCGCTTACGAGTTCTGCGTTGAACTCGTCCATAGAGTAGCCAACGCCGTCTTCAGCCAGACCCAGTGACTGGATGCCGGTGTCGAAGTTACCTTCGCTGGCGTCAATGAGTGCCTGCTCAACAGCAACATCCACACGCTTCACCATGGAGGTGAGGATGGAGCCTGGGTGCAGGTGGTTCTGGTTGGAGTCAACGCCGATTGCGTACTTGCCTTCGTCAGCCGCCGCCTGAAGCACGCCAAGACCGGTGGAACCAGCTGCGTGGAACACGATGTCTGCGCCGCGGGCAAACTGAGACTTAGCAAGTTCGCCGCCCTTCACAGGGTCATTCCAAGCGGCTGGTGTGGTGCCTGTCATGTTGCTGTAGACGGTGATGTCGCCGTTAACAGCGTGAGCGCCCTGCTTGTAGCCGCAAGAGAACTTGGAGATCAGCGGAATGTCCATGCCGCCCACAAAGCCGATCTTGCCGGTTTCGGATGCCATCGCAGCCAACATGCCGACGAGATAAGAACCTTCGTGCTCCTTGAAGACGATAGAGCGGACGTTTGGTTGATCCACGACCATGTCTACGATTGCGAACTGTGTGTCAGGGAATTCCTGAGCCACCTTCTCCATTGCTGCCGCCTGAGCAAAACCAATGCCGATGATTGGGCTCATGCCACGGCGCGCAAAGTTGCGCATTGCCTGCTCACGCTGAGAAGGGTTGGTGACTTCGAACTCGCGGTAGGCAACGCCGGTCTTTTCCTTGAACGCTTCTGCGCCACGGTAAGCCGCTTCGTTGAAGGACTTATCGAACTTGCCGCCCATGTCAAAGATCACGGCTGGTTTGATGTCTGCTGCAACTGCTCCTGTGCTGAGAGCCGTTGCAAGCAGCGCGCCAGCTGCGAGAGTTTTCAAGAAAGTCATCCCCTAATTCCTCCAGATTAAACTTCTTGGTCCATTTAGCATCTGGTGACCCGACACACAGCCTGTTTGAGAGCCCTTCGGCCCTGAGCTAGAATCGTCTGATCAACACCCGCTGAAAAGCCATAGCTCCCCTAAGGGAAGTCCAGACCTAACGCGTGCTGAATTCCTCCCAGAATCAGTGTTTCGTCAGGTTGTGCGCAATTTCTTGCCCCAGAAGCCGTAGTTGGACACAGGCTTGATATCTAATCAAGTTAAAAAGCAAATAATTTGTCAGCAGATGAAAAAAAATTCACTTACTGCTTTCCTTTTAAGCGGATTTCGAAGAGTGCTAAACTTCTGATTACCTTCTGTGCCTATGAATTAAGCTGGAATCATAAGAAGCGTATAACCCACGGAGTGCGCAAGGTGAGAAAAATAGTTGGACTGTGCCTGATGGCGCTTTTGTTCATGACTGGTGCCAGTCATGCGGCAGTGAACTCCTGCGGGAACAACTCTTCCGGGTTTAACCAATGGCTGGAGGCTTACAAAAAGCAGGCCCGGGCGGAGGGATTTTCTCCGCGCACCATTGAGATGGCGCTTGGCGGCGTGACCTACCACAGCCGGGTGATCAGCTACGACCGGAACCAGAAGTCCTTCAAGATGAGCTTTGATGACTTCTATAAGCTTCGGGTCAACAACGCATTGATCAACAAGGGGCGCAAGTTGATGCGTGAGAATGCGGCCTTGTTTGATCGCATTGAGGAGCGTTTTGGCGTGCCGCGGGAAATTGTTGTAGCCATTTGGGGACTTGAGACAGGTTACGGCCGGAACATCGGCAACATGTCTACCATGCGCTCGCTGGCCACGCTGGCCTATGACTGCCGCCGCGCTGACTTCTTTCGCAATGAACTGCGCAGCGCTCTGCTTATCGTTGAAAAGGGCGATCTGGATCCCATCCGCATGAAAGGTGCTTGGGCAGGGGAATTGGGGCAAACCCAGTTCTTGGCCAGCTCCTATATCAAGTTCGCGCTGGACTTTGATGGCGATGGCAAGCGCGACTTGCTGTACAGCGTGCCTGATGCTTTGGGCTCCACTGCCCACTACCTGCAGGCATATGGCTGGCGCTTCGGAGAGCCTTGGGGTCCGGGAACGCCAAACCACGAAGTGATCCGCGCCTGGAACAAGGCCGGGGTCTATGTGAAAACCATTCAGGTGATGGCCGAAAAGCTCACCGCACCTTCCAACTGATCAATAAAAAGCCCGGATTTTGCATCCGGGCTCAGATTGATGACAAACCCCGTCATATTTTTGGCGGGGTTTTCGTTTTTTAGGTCTGCGGCGCGGCCTAAAACTACCCCTTGCGACTTACGCCGCCGTAGCTTGTGTTTTGGTGTTCAT
>NZ_JAWXVZ010000023.1:0-4276 GCF_033843645.1 Nesiotobacter zosterae
TTTATTTGATGCTCAGGGTTCTGAGTTTGGCTTTCAGGTTTGGCAGGAGAGATGGGCTTGCGGACAGTTTTGTCAGTCCGGCGTTTAGGAGTGTTTGGGTGACGTTTGTGTCGCCAGCCATTTCCCCGCACATTGAGACCGGGATGCCGGCCTTTTTGCCTGCCTCACAGGTCATGCGGATGGCGGTCAGCACGGCCGGTTCGTTGTAATCAACGAGTTCGGCGACCTGGGGATTGCCCCGGTCTGCTGCCATCACATATTGGGTGAGGTCGTTGGTGCCGATGGAGAAGAAGTCGGCTTCTGCTGCCAGAGCATCGGCATCAAGCACGGCACTTGGCACCTCGATCATGATGCCCACCTGCATGGGGGCCTGTTCTTCGGGCAATCCCAGCTCGGTGCGGCAGTCGGCGACCAGCGCCTTGACGGCCTTGAGCTCGCGCACATTGGCAATCATGGGCACCATCATCTGGATGTTGGGCTGTTCGCTTGCTGCCCGGATCAGAGCGCGGATCTGGGTCTTGAACAGCGCCGGGTCGGACAGGCACATGCGCACCCCGCGGTGTCCGAGGAACGGGTTTTCCTCTTCGGCCATGGGGTAGGAGGCCAGCGGCTTGTCGCCGCCCACATCCAGCGTGCGGATGGTGATCGGCTGGTCGCCAAAGGCAGCGGCGATGCGCTTGTACTCTTGGTACTGGCTGTCTTCATCCGGCAATTCGGCCCGGGCCTGGAACAGGAACTCGGTGCGCAACAGGCCAACGCCTTCCGCCCCTGAGGCCAGGGCCTTTTCCACATCGGCAAAACCGCCAATGTTGGCCTGCACCGGATAATGCACCCCATCCAGGGTGATGGCCGGTTCCAGGGCCTGGGTCAGGGTTTCATTGCGCTCCTTGATCCAGGCGGTGCGGCGTGCCTCAAGCTCGCCAGCCTTTTCATCCGATGGCGCGGTCCACAGCAGGCCCTCAAAGCCGTCCAGTGTCACGATCTGGCCCGGCGTGACCTCGCTCAGGCAGCCGGTGGCGCGCACGATGGCCGGAATGCCCATGGCGCGGGCAATGATGGCGCTGTGAGAGGTCTTGCCCCCGCCCTGCAGGCAAATGCCCAGCACGGTGTCCTTGTTCAGACGCGCGGTGTCGGAAGGCGACAGATCCTCGGCAAACAAGATGGTGTTGGGCGCAATGTCCACGCCCGCATCTTCTTCACCGGTGAGCGCCAGCATCACCTGACGGGTGATGTCGAGCACATCCATGGCGCGCTCGCGCATGTAGGCGCTTTCGGCGGCCTCATACTGGGCCTTCAAGGCGGTCATGACCTCCATCCAGGCCCGCTCGGCAATGGCCCCGCCTTCCACGGCGGCCAAAAGCTTTGGCTGCAGGTCCGGGTCGGTGAGCATGGCCTCGTGAGCGGCAAAGATCTCGGCCTTGGCCTTGTCCTTGGCGGCCTTTGCCGCAGCACTTTGCGCTCGCATGGTCTCGGCAACGGTTGCAATGGTGTCGCTCAGACGGCGGGCTTCCTCGCCCGCTGAGGTAAAGGCACGGGCCGGCACCTCAGGCATCTTGACGGTAAAGAAGGCGGCAGGTGCGCTCACAATGCCGCTGGAGGCAGCAACGCCGACAATGGCGCCTTCAACGGCGCTTGGGGCAGGGGCTGCTTGGTCTTCCGTCTCCGCCGCTTCCACCGGCGCGTCAACGTCTTCGCCAAAGCCGTCCCTGGCCAGCGCTTCAAAGGCGGCGAGGGCGTCTTGCGCCTGCGCGCCGGAGGCGGACAGCACGATGTGGTCGCCCTTGCGCACGCCCAGAACCGCCAGCGCGTTGAGGCTCTTGGCGTTGGCGCGCTCGCCCTTGCATTCAAGGGTCAGGTCGGCCTCGAACCCGGCCAGAGCGCCAACAATGGCAGCCGCCGGACGGGCGTGCAGGCCATGAGGGTTCAAAACGGTCCATTCGAAGGTGAGCGCGTCACCGCAGGCAGCTTGGCTTGCAGCCGGACCTGCGGTCTCGTCTTCAACGCCCAGATGCTTCAGCTTGGCGGCCAGCGCGCCCATGGCTTCTGCCTTGACCGCAGACAGCGGCAACCCAGAAGCGGCAGCCACCGTGGCGGCCATGGTGCCTTCCACGATCGGCGCGGCGCACAGCTCCACCTTGGAAGCCAGGTCCGGATCAATGAGCTCCAGCGCCATTTCCGCGGAGAGCAGCGCGCTGCCCAGATCCATCAGCACCAGCACGCCGCTGTCATCGGCAACGGTCTCAATGGCGCTCATCACTGCAACGGGATCGGTGCCAATGGGGTTGGCGGGATCATCGATCCCGCCCGCAACCGCAATGGGGCACTTTCCCTGTGTCATCTGTTCAGCCAGCTCAGCCACGCCATCGGCGAGCTGCCGGCTGTGGGACACAACGACAATACCTACCAAAACCTAGCTCCCGCTTACCGTTGCTGCCAGCGCCTTGATCATGATCAGGCTGGAGGTGGCACCGGCATCCTGATGGCCCACGGAGCGCTCACCCAGATAAGACGCCCGGCCCTTGCGGGCCTGCATTGGAATGGTGCTTTTGGCCCCTTCCTCTGCTGCAGCCACCATCTTGTCCAGAGCCGCCGTAATGTCGCTGCCTGCGTCCTTGGCCTCCTTGGCGGCCTGAAGCACCGGCCACCACACATCGCACATGGTCTTGTCGCCGTGCTCGGCCTTGCCGCGCATGACCACACCGGCCACGCCATCTTCCAGCATCTTGATCAGGGCCGCCAGATCCAGCTCTTCGGCTGAGGCCGTCGAGGTGGCGGCGCGAATGAAGAAGGTGCCGTAAAGCGGGCCGGAGGCGCCGCCGATGGAGGACATCAAGGTCATGCCCACCCCCTTCATGATGCCGCCAATGGGCTGGGCTTCAAAGGTGGGCAGCTTTTCCATGACCTTGGTAAAGCCGCGGTTCATGTTGAGGCCGTGGTCGGCATCGCCGATCTCACGGTCCAGATCGGTCAGGTAGTCCTGCTGCGCGGCAAACTCTGCCGCGCATGCTTTCAGCCAACCGAGGATTTGGTCCTTCGTCACAGTCATGTTCTTGTCCTTGTTTGCTCTTACTTGCCCCAGCGCAGGGACGGGGCGGCCACAGGTGCATCCCACAGGGCCAGGGTGTCCGCATCGGCCTTGAGCAGGGTGATGGAGAAGCCTTCCATGTTGAGCGATGTGCAGTAGTTGCCAACCAGCGAGCGGGCGACCTTGAAGCCCGCCGCTTCCAGCCCCTTGTGGGCTTCGCGATAGGCGCCGAAGAGTTCGGATTCCGGCGTGGCTCCCATGCCGTTGACCATGACGATCAGCTCATCGCCTGCCGCATAGTCCTCAACGGTGCTTTCCTCTTCCATCCACGTGCCTTCCGCGCGGTTCCAAGAGCGCACGGTGCGGGTGTAGCCGGAGTTCTCCAACAGCTCCTTGAGCATGTCGGCGACAACCGTTTGAACGTCGGTGTACGGGCGGCGCGCGATGCCCGGCTCGCCGTGAATGCCAACGCCAAACTCCATCTCGCCTTCGGCCAGATCGAAGGACGGCTTGCCAGCGGCGGGCACCACACACGCATCCAGCGCAATGCCGAAGGAGCGGGAGCGGTTGTTCAAGGTGCGGCCCATGGCTTCAACAGCCGCCAGATCCGCGCCGCGCTCACAGGCCGCGCCCAGGATCTTCTCGATCAGAACCGTGGCGCCCACGCCGCGCCGGCCTGCCGTGTAAAGGCTGTCCTTGACGGCGACGTCGTCATCAATGGTGATGGAGCCAACCGGAATGTCGTCAAAATGCAGCAGCTCAACGGCGGATTCAAAGTTGAGCACATCGCCGGTGTAGTTCTTGATGATGAGCAAGACGCCCTTTTCCGTGGCCACGGCCTTGCCGCATTCATACATCTGATCCGGGGTGGGCGAGGAGAACACCGCGCCCGGGCAAGCGGCGGTCAGCATGCCTTCGCCAATGAAGCCGGCATGCATGGGCTCGTGGCCCGACCCGCCGCCGGAGATCAGCGCCACCTTGTCACCTTCGCGCTCCCGGTAAACGTAGTAAGGCTCGGTGTTCAGCTTCAGCTCCGGATGGGCCAGCGCCAGACCTTCCAACTGCTCGGCAACCACATCTTCGACCTTGTTGATCAGTTTCTTCATCGCGATCTCACTCCCTGTACACACCGCGGTCAACCAAAGGGCAAATGGCTCAAAAAAACAAAACAAACCAAAAACCCAAATAATCTTGCGTAACCTTACTAGCACACCAAAATACATAACCTCATATCCGGTATACTACAGAAGC
>NZ_JAWXVZ010000024.1:0-3059 GCF_033843645.1 Nesiotobacter zosterae
AAATGGCTGGCGACACAAACGTCACCCAAACACTCCTAAACGCCGGACTGACAAAACTGTCCGCAAGCCCATCTCTCCTGCCAAACCTGAAAGCCAAACTCAGAACCCTGAGCATCAAATAAAAAACAAAAAAACCCTCCCCAGCAGATATGGGGAGGGGGTTGATGGCTTATCAGATAAGCTTGGAGTTAAGGAGCCGCGGCTGGCATTTGCTGCGGCTCTGTGCGGCCCGCAGCGGGTTTTGGGCTTTGCACCAGAAACACGGCGGTGAGTACCAACGCAGCGGCAATCAGCTCACGAGGACCTAAAGCCTCGCCAAAAGCTAGAAAGCCGATGACGAACATGGTGGGCAGCTCAAGACTACCGGCCACGGCTGCCCGCGATGGCCCAACACGAATGCAAGCCACCGTGTAAATCACCTGGGGGAGCACCGAAGTGATGAGCCCCAGCGCCGCAATCAACGCCAACATGGACCAGTCCGTTGGGATTATGCCCATGCCCTCGCTCATGATTGCGCTGGGGGCAAGACCAATGGTGGCACCGAGCATACCGGTCGCCATGCGTTCCATGGCGCTGAGTTTGTCGACCATTGTGGTCAGCACCACGACCAGAAGACCAAAACCCAGCGGAGCCGTCCACGCCATCATGAGTGCAGCAGACATATCCGCGGTCAGCACCGTAGGGTCAGCCACACATGCCGCTGCGGCCACGATCAATCCCCCTGCCATCAGGGAATTCTTGCTCGGCTTCATGCCGACCATGACCCAGGCGAACAACAAAACAAAAAGCGGATAGGTCATGTAGATCACGCCTGCCGCAGCTACAGGGACGGTCTTGACCGCCTCCAAATACCCAATCCACCCGAGGCCCAAAAACACTCCGGTGACGGTCATCAAACCTGCTTGACGCAGCTTTCCCTTACTCAAAGGCAAGAAAGGGCTCAGCAATACCGCAGAAAAGATATACCGGTAGAGGGCAATCGCTGCAGAACCAACACCTTGGCCCTGCAGTTCCTTCGCGAACAACGGCACAAGGCCGAAGCACACGGCCGTCAGCGCGATCAACGCTGTTGCCGTGTTTGGTCCGAAATCGGACAGGGATATGCGAGCACCTTTCAACATGGCGACTACCGCTAATTTTTTTTTGGGCACTAGGGAAATTCGAAATATTCAAAGGTGCTCTGAAATGTTTTCATGGGCGCTATGATTCCAAGGCTGACCATAAGTCATCTGGCGCTTTTGAGCGCTATTGCGGAGACCCGAAGCCTTACTGCGGCAGCAGCACGGTTGGGCATAACGCAATCTGCGGCCTCCCATCGCTTGAAGGAGGCGGAACGCCGGATCGGGTTTCGGCTTTTGCGCCGGGCAGAGAAGGTGGTCACGCTGACGCCCGAAGGCGAGAAGATTCGCGCCATGTCGGAACAGTTTCTGGATGAACTGGCACGTCTGGAACAGGAGCTTGAAGCCTCGTACAACGGGAAGCAAATTCTCGTTCGCCTCGGCCAGGCAACCTACAGCCGCTATCATTGGCTGCCAGCATTCCTTGCTCACCTGGAAGTTGCAGAGCCGCAGCTGACCGTTGATCTTTCTGGCAGTTCGACCTCCAAGCCTCTGTCTTCCCTCAGCCAAGGCACGGTCGATGTGGTCACAATGTATGGCCGCCCGTCACCGCTGCCCAAATTCCGCTGGTTCAACCTGGGTGCCGATCCGCTGGTCGCAGTGATGGCGCCCGATCACCGGCTCGCAGAGCTGCCATTTGTTGACAGCAGCCATTTGGTGGAGGAGCGCTACTACGCCTATCCGATCTCGTCCGAGCCTGGTTTCGAGTGGCAGACGGTGATTGGCGTACCCGACACCATGTACCGCAACATAACCCACATGCCGACGCCAGAGGCTGTGATCGATTTGGTGCGGGCAGGATTTGGCGTTGGCGTTTTCAGTCGTTGGGCAGTGGAACCTGAAATTGCAGATGGGACTTTGATCGCCAAGCCACTGGGAGAAAACGGCTTTTCATTGGACTGGTGGGCAGTGATGCGCGCGAGTGACCCAGAAAATGGCGCCGGTGGGCGTCTGGCCAGAGCGTTGGCGAGCTGGAATGATCGCCTCGACAACGGTATGGGCACGCTCGCGTTCTGATTGTCAGCCCGACCCTGCCCATAAAGGGAAGGATTTCAGATGCACTTGAACCGCACCATTCGGTGGTCAGACTGGAACAATACCGGGCTGGAGCATTTCACCCTCAGACAAGTCGGTACCCTTTATGCCGTCTCTAGCGTGGTCATTGGCAACAGAGAGGATGCTTCTTATGGTCTTCACTACACCATGGAGCTCGACCTTAACTGGAGAACGAGACGATTTTCCGTAACGCTTACCGATGGCACCAGCAGAACTCTGGTCTCGGATGGGAACGGAAACTGGCAAGACGGAACCGGAAAAGAACTGAAGCACTTGAGCGGCTGCCTCGATGTTGATTTTGCAGCAACGCCTTTCACCAATACTCTGCCAATCCGTCGCCTGAAGCTTGCGATCAATACTGCCGCTGACTTGAATGTTGCGTACATTCCAGTGCCATCTCTTCTGCCAGAAACAGTAGACCAGCGGTATACCCGCAGGACGGAGAGCAGCTATCTCTATGAGGGGCTGTTTCGCAAATTCACAGCAACCTTGGAGGTCGATGAAGACGGCTTTGTCTTCGACTATCCTGAAACATTCAGACGTGTCATGGGCTAGAAAGCATCAAGCCCCGCGTTATTGCGCGGGGCTTGATGTGTTTGCTGTAATGAGTGGCTGGCTTACTTCTGGCCGAGCTCGTGGGCAGAGAGCATGGCCGTCAGCACCATTTCCGGCGTCACCGGGAACGGCATGTTGTGAATGGTCTCGCCTTCCGCGCAAGACGCTTCGGCAACTTCCATCAGCTTGGCCAGATCGATTTCCTTAACGCCCATGTCGAACAGGTTGGTCGGCAGCCCAACAGAGCGGCAGAACTCAATCACGGTGCGGATTTCTTCCAGCGGAGCGTTTTCAAGAAGCAGCTGTGTCAACGTGCCAAAGGCAACCTTT
>NZ_JAWXVZ010000025.1:0-2720 GCF_033843645.1 Nesiotobacter zosterae
GCGAACCCGGGGAACTGAAACATCTAAGTACCCGGAGGAAAGGACATCAACCGAGACTCCGCTAGTAGTGGCGAGCGAACGCGGACCAGGCCAGTGGTTGCAATTTAAGAACCGGAACAGGTTGGGAAACCTGGCATTAATGGGTGATAGCCCCGTACGGGTAGAAAGAATTGCAATCCTTGAGTAGGGCGGGACACGTGAAATCCTGTCTGAACATGGGGGGACCACCCTCCAAGCCTAAGTACTCCTTGTCGACCGATAGTGAACCAGTACCGTGAGGGAAAGGTGAAAAGCACCCCGACGAGGGGAGTGAAATAGTTCCTGAAACCGGATGCCTACAAACAGTTGGAGCCCGCAAGGGTGACAGCGTACCTTTTGTATAATGGGTCAGCGACTTAATTTAACGAGCAAGCTTAAGCCGATAGGTGTAGGCGTAGGGAAACCGAGTCTTAATAGGGCGCTTTAGTTCGTTGGATTAGACCCGAAACCGAGTGATCTAGCCATGAGCAGGTTGAAGGTGCGGTAACACGCACTGGAGGACCGAACCCACGAATGTTGAAAAATTCGGGGATGACTTGTGGCTAGGGGTGAAAGGCCAATCAAACTCGGAAATAGCTGGTTCTCCGCGAAATCTATTTAGGTAGAGCGTCCTGTGAATACTCCTGGGGGTAGAGCACTGGATGGGCTATGGGGGCTCACCGCCTTACTGATCCTAACCAAACTCCGAATACCAGGAAGTACTGCAGGGCAGACACACAGTGGGTGCTAACGTCCATTGTGGAGAGGGAAACAACCCTGACCGCCAGTTAAGGTCCCTAAGTTATGGCTAAGTGGGAAAGGATGTAGAGATCCCAAAACAACCAGGATGTTGGCTTAGAAGCAGCCATCATTTAAAGAAAGCGTAACAGCTCACTGGTCTAAATAAGGGTCTCCGCGCCGAAAATGTACCGGGGCTCAAGCCATACACCGAAACTGCGGGCGTGTTTAACACGCGGTAGCGGAGCGTTCTGTAGGTCTGCGAAGGGTGACCCGTGAGGGCACCTGGAGATATCAGAAGTGCGAATGCTGACATGAGTAACGACAAAGAGGGTGAGAGACCCTCTCGCCGAAAGTCCAAGGGTTCCTGCGCAACGCTAATCGGCGCAGGGTTAGCCGGCCCCTAAGGTGAGGCCGAAAGGCGTAGCCGATGGGAATGGGGTTAATATTCCCCAGCCAGTGGGTAGTGACGGATGCCGTGTGTTGTATCCCCTTATTGGATTGGGGGTGCAGCGAAGGTGTCCCAGGAAATAGCTCCCACGCTAGACCGTACCCGAAACCGACACAGGTGGACAGGTAGAGCATACCAAGGCGCTTGAGAGAACTGTGCTGAAGGAACTCGGCAAATTGCTCCCGTAAGTTCGCGAGAAGGGAGACCTTCATTTGGGCAACCATTTGAAGGTGGCACAGACCAGGGGGTTGCGACTGTTTATCAAAAACACAGGGCTCTGCGAAGCCGCAAGGCGACGTATAGGGTCTGACGCCTGCCCGGTGCCGGAAGGTTAAGAGGAGGTGTGCAAGCACCGAATTGAAGCCCCGGTAAACGGCGGCCGTAACTATAACGGTCCTAAGGTAGCGAAATTCCTTGTCGGGTAAGTTCCGACCTGCACGAATGGCGTAACGACTTCCCCGCTGTCTCCAGCACAGACTCAGTGAAATTGAATTCCCCGTGAAGATGCGGGGTTCCTGCGGTCAGACGGAAAGACCCCGTGCACCTTTACTACAGCTTCACACTGGTATTCGTGATGACATGTGTAGGATAGGTGGTAGGCGTTGAAATGAGGGCGCCAGCTCTCATGGAGCCATCCTTGAAATACCACCCTTGTCCTCATGGATATCTAACCGCGGCGCAACAACGCCCGGGACCGTGTGTGGCGGGTAGTTTGACTGGGGCGGTCGCCTCCCAAATGGTAACGGAGGCGCGCGAAGGTGGGCTCAGAGCGGTCGGAAATCGCTCGTCGAGTGCAATGGCATAAGCCCGCCTGACTGCGAGACTGACAAGTCGAGCAGAGACGAAAGTCGGTCATAGTGATCCGGTGGTCCCTCGTGGAAGGGCCATCGCTCAACGGATAAAAGGTACGCCGGGGATAACAGGCTGATGATGCCCAAGAGTCCATATCGACGGCATTGTTTGGCACCTCGATGTCGGCTCATCGCATCCTGGGGCTGGAGCAGGTCCCAAGGGTTTGGCTGTTCGCCAATTAAAGCGGTACGTGAGCTGGGTTCAGAACGTCGCGAGACAGTTCGGTCCCTATCTGCCGTGGGTGTAGGAGAATTGAGAGGATCTGTCCCTAGTACGAGAGGACCGGGATGGACGTACCTCTGGTGGACCTGTTGTGGCGCCAGCCGCATTGCAGGGTAGCTATGTACGGAAGGGATAACCGCTGAAGGCATCTAAGCGGGAAACCCACCTCAAAACAAGTTCTCCCTGAAGAGCCGTGGAAGACCACCACGTCGATAGGAGGCATGTGGAAGTGTGGCAACACACGAAGCTGAGCCTTACTAATAGCTCGTTCGACTTGATCACTCCCATTAAGCTATAATCACTAAAAATCCAGCTTCTCAAATTGTTGTTATCCTGCCCGGTGGCCATGGCGGGGCGCCCCCACCCGATCCCATCCCGAACTCGGAAGTGAAACGCCCCTGCGCCAATGGTACTTCGTCTCAAGACGCGGGAGAGTAGG
>NZ_JAWXVZ010000027.1:0-1404 GCF_033843645.1 Nesiotobacter zosterae
AGAAGCTTCGGTGAAAGCCGCCGTCTTCGTTTCTCTTTCTTCAATAGATCGCTGGAAGGTTTGGTTGCTCATTTGAGCACAATCCATCTTTGCTTTTGGTCCTTTGTGACTGGCTTTTGGCGCCTTGGCGCTTGTTGAGCCGGCCAGCTCGATGAGCTGATGAGGGGCTGAGTGAACATGGGTCGGTAGCTCAGGTGGTTAGAGCGCACGCCTGATAAGCGTGAGGTCGGAGGTTCAAGTCCTCCTCGACCCACCATCCTTCGGATGTGTGTCTCGTCGGCCATTGTCTTTTTTGCGTGTGCTCGCCTCTTTGAGGCTGCGCGCAACGCGGGCTCGACCCACCGGGCGTGCTGATAGCACGGACGGTGACAAGGTTTAGCCCTGCTTAGAAGGCTCGACCCACCGGGCGTGCTGATAGCACGGACGGTGATGAGGCAAGCATCAAAGTGAATTTGTGGCACTCATTCCGAACGCGTTAGCGTGAGTAGGACCGACCGGTCCGCCGAGCTGATGCGAGGATAGCCTAAGCGAACGGATGTTCGCGCCGGCGCCTGAGGCCAAGAATAAACGGGGCCTTAGCTCAGCTGGGAGAGCGCCTGATTTGCATTCAGGAGGTCAGGAGTTCGATCCTCCTAGGCTCCACCACTTACTTCGTTCGGTGTGGACCCTAGGGTTCTTCCGTTTGCGTGTGCTCGCCTCTTTGAGGCTGCGCGCAGCGCGGGGGCTCCACCACTTACCTTGTTCTCGGCTTTTTGAGCGCCTTGCATTGGCATGGGCTGTTCGAAGCTGATTGAGAGGTCCGGCTTTTAAAGATCTATTGAGAGAGTATTCGTTTTGTCTGAGCCTTAGGGTTTGGGCGTGTTCTGTGACATGTTGAAGAGAAGACATAACTGGCCGCATTGAGCGCCATATTCCTTTTGGGATATGCTTGATGTGACAGCTAGCCAGTTAGCCATTCCTTATGGGATGGTCCAATGGGGGCGCTTGACCGCTGCCCCGCCGGTTATGTCTCGAGAAGCTGGTCTTAATAAATGACTTTGAGTTTGTTTGTAGCTCAAAGTTCTTTTGTTGGCTTTGCCGGTGCGGATTATGTTCTGCATTTGGTGATTATAGCTAATGAGAGTGATCAAGTGTCTTAAGGGCATCTGGTGAATGCCTTGGCGACAAGAGGCGATGAAGGACGTGATACGCTGCGATAAGCGTCGGGGAGCTGCGAATAAGCTTTGATCCGGCGATTTCCGAATGGGGCAACCCACTCCGTATGGAGTACCCGAAAAGGGAGCGAACCCGGGGAACTGAAACATCTAAGTACCCGGAGGAAAGGACATCAACCGAGACTCCGCTAGTAGTGGCGAGCGAACGCGGACCAGGCCAGTGGTTGCAATTTAAGAACCGGAACAGGTT
>NZ_JAWXVZ010000028.1:0-1086 GCF_033843645.1 Nesiotobacter zosterae
TTCCCGTATTTTTTGTGGTGTTTTGGTCCTCCATAGTTGTTGTTGTGAGATTGGACAGCAGGTGGCGGCCCAGTTTGGGAGGACCGGCCTGCCAATGAAAACTTCTTGCTGCCCTTCTGGGCGGTATCAAACAAGAGAATGTGCAATGGATAAAATCATCATCTCTCCAAGCAAGTACGTTCAAGGTGCCGGCACCCTGGCCAAGATCGGTGACTACGTTAAGCCCCTTGGCGTGCGTCCCCTTGCGATTGCCGATGCGTTTGTGACCGGCCTTGTTGGCGACACGGTTGCCACCAGCTTTGCGCAGGCCGAAGCCACGCTGACCATGGAACAGTTCAACGGCGAGTGCTCGCGCGCCGAGATCGAGCGCGTGATTGAAGCAGCCAAGGCCGCAGAAGCGGACGTGATCGTCGGCATTGGCGGCGGCAAGACCCTTGATACGGCCAAGGCTGTTGCGTTCTACACCAAGGTGCCTGTGGTTGTTGTGCCGACAATCGCCTCCACCGACGCGCCAACTTCGGCGCTGGCTGTGATCTACACGCCGGAAGGCGAGTTCTCCGAATACCTTCTGTTCCCGTCCAACCCGAACATGGTGATCATGGACACCAAGATCATCGCTGGTGCGCCTTCGCGGCTTCTGGTGGCGGGTATTGGGGATGCGCTTTCCACGTACTTCGAAGCCCGTGCCAACGGTCTTTCCGGCAAGGCCACCATGGCAGGCGGCGCGCCAACACTGGCCGCGCAGACCCTTGCCAAGCTGTGCTATGAAACCCTGTTGCGGGATGGCCTGAAGGCGAAGATCGCCGTTGACAACAACCTGACCGACAAGGCGGTTGAGAACATCATTGAAGCCAACACGCTGCTGTCAGGTCTTGGCTTTGAAAGCTCCGGTCTTGCAGGCGCGCACGCGATCCACAACGGCTTGACCAAGCTGGAAGAGTGTCACCACCTCTACCATGGTGAAAAGGTTGCCTTTGGCACGTTGACACAGCTGCTTCTTGAAAACGCTCCGCTGGAAGAAATCCGCACCGTGATTGAGTTCTGCCGCTCTGTTGGGCTGCCGACCAACCTGTTCGACATGGGCGT
>NZ_JAWXVZ010000029.1:0-1049 GCF_033843645.1 Nesiotobacter zosterae
CCGTAGCTTGTGTTTTGGTGTTCATAGCCAGGGCAATTTTCTTGATATTTTGGGCGGCGGCAGCCAACAGGCACTGCCAGGTTACAGCTGTCAGACCCCGGTAGCGGGCATATCGGTGTCCGTGAAGTTGTTTGGCATCGGCGAATGATCGCTCAACGGTTTCTTTTCGTCGCTTGTAAATAGCCTTGCCCCAAGCCGTCAGGCGATAGCCGTCGACACGATCGCGCACGTCTTGCCAGACATGGCGTGTCACGGTTTTCTGATGTTTGGCATTGCTGGTGCAGGACGCCAGAAGCGGGCAAGTCCGGCAGATTGTCGGATCACTTTTGTAATGGCGATAGCCGTTACGGTCGGTAGTTGCGTAACCTAAGATTTGTCCTTGGGGGCAGCGATAGCCATCAACCTCTGGTTCATACTGATAAGCCCGCTTGCGGAGATAGCCTTTCCGGTGGGTTGGGCGACGATAGCCCGTAACGCCGGTGATCCCACGTGCCTCCAGCCCGTGCGCAATACCTGCTGTTGCATATCCGGCATCCAACCCGACGGCACGCACATCTAAATCGAAGCGCTGTTTCTGACGATCAAGGCGATGGAGGTAGGGAATGCTGTCGTGGACATTCGCTGGCGTGGTGTAGGTATCTGTAATAATGCCTAACTTGCCGTCCACGGTGCGGTGATCCAGATAGAAAAATCCTTTGGGCTTGCCGTCTCGGACCATGTAACCGCTCTCAGGATCTGTGCGGCTGATCTTGGTTTCTTTCTGCACAGCGTCCCGAGCTTTTGGCTTCAAAGACTTCTTACCATGATCAGAACGGTCTTCATCAATGGCACGATCCAGATCATCCCAATAGTCTGAGCGGGATTTGGCAACAACTTCCCGGTCCCACTTATTCTTGTTCGCATTGGCTTTCAGATGCGTGCTGTCTGTATACAACACCGTGCCATCCACCAGACCATGGGCAATCGCTTGCTCCACAATGCCGTCAAAGATGTCTTGAGCCACAGATGTATCATTGTACCGGCGGCGACGGTTCTGGCTCAACGTTGAC